>JAPLOW010000074.1:16738-27240 GCA_026400555.1 Hyphomicrobiales bacterium | reverse complement strand
TGGGGAGCACACCCGAACCATCGGAGCCACCCACTTGATAGCTTGAAATCACGATATCGTTGAACGTGACGATCAGATAGGGCATCTGACCACCATCCTTGCCCGTTGGCTTGCGGCAGGTCAGCACGGCTTCCTTGATGTGCTCACCGCTAGCGCAAGCCACCAGCAGGTTGGCAGACGCCTTGCTGTTCTGCACGGTGAAATGGAAGTCCTGCATGTTGACCTTGCCGGCCCCAGAGCCGCCGCCGATACCGGCGGAACCGGAATTCGTAGCGCCGAAACTCCATGACGAGATCTGGAGCTCTTCATTGTTGCTCTTGTCCTTCGACTCGCCCTTGATGCCGTCAATTTTCAGGAAAAAATCAGCTTGTGCCATTTCCGGGTTCCTTTCTTGAATTAGAAGAACGACAGTTTGTGTCAGATGGATGCTGGGGGGAAACCAGCACAAGTCCCGACTTCACCCCCGCGTTTCAGTCTACAGCGTCTATTTCCGCAACGGAAGGTCCATGTCAACTAGCTCTTCGGCGCAGGCAGGCGGGATACCAGGCTCATCCCGACGTCCATGCCTTCAAGCTGATAATGTGGACGCAGGAAGAAGCGGGCATTGTAGTAACCCGGGTTCTCCTCGTTGGGCGTGACCTCAACGCGCCCGTCAGCGAGCGGCTTCAGGGCTTTGGTGTTTTCAGAAGAGTTAGCCGGATCTCCGTCAATATAAAGATTGAGCCAGTTGGTAAGCCAGCGTTCAAGCTGCTCCTTCTCCATGCTGGAACCGATCTTGTCCCGCACCATGCATTTCAGATAGTGCGCAAACCGCGACACGGCAAAGATGTACGGAAGCCGCGCCGAGAGATTGTCTGCGGCTGTCGCATCCTCGGTCTTGCCCGTGGTCTTATCCATCTTCCTCTTAGGCGCGTAGACTGACTGGGCACCGATAAAGGCCGCCTTGTCCGTGTTCTTGCGATGGATCAGCGGAATCAGGCCTGACTTCGAGAGTTCCGCCTCGCGCCTGTCGGTGATGGCGATTTCAGTCGGGCATTTAAGGTCGACGCCGCCGTCATCGGTCGGGAAGGTGTGCACTGGAAGGTTGACGACCTCACCGCCTGACTGCACGCCCCGGATGCGGGTGCACCAGCCGTACTCCTTGAAGGCGCGCGTGATATTGACTCCCATGGCGTAGGCGGCGTTCATCCAGCCATAGTTCTGGCCGGCGTGCCCGTCCGTCTCCTCCTCGAAGGCGAACTCGTCGACCGGATCCGATTTCGAACCGTAGGGAAGTCGCGACAGGACACGCGGCATGCACAGGCCGAGATAACGTGCATCTTCGGAGTCACGGAGGGATTTCCAGGCCGCGTAATCGGGCGTGTCGAACAGTTTGCTCAGATCGCGCGGGTTCATCAGCTCGGTCCACGAATCCATACCGAGCAGATTGGGGTGCGCACCCGTGAGGAGCGGGGCGTGTGCCGAAGCCGCAACCTTCGACAGCGCCCGCATCAGCTGCACATCGAGCGGCGAATGGCTGAAATGGTAGTCGGCCACGAAGGCGCCGTAGGGCTGCCCGCCGAGCTGGCCGAACTCCTGCTCGTAGACCTTCTTGAAAAGAGGGCTCTGGTCCCAGCGCGCACCGGGGAACATACGGAGATTGTCGAGCAACTCCTTCTTGCCCGTGTTCATGACGCGAATCTTGAGCTGCGCGTCCGTCTCGGAGTTGGTCACCAGATAATGCAGACCGCGCCAGGCGCTTTCGATCTGCTGAAACTCGGGCGCATGGAGGACCTCGTTCATCTGCTCGGTCAGCTTGCGATCGATTGCCGCAATCATCTCGTCGAGCGTGTCCAGCACGTCGCCCTTGATCAGCGACGAATCCGACAGGGCCTGCGTCACCAACGTCGAGATGGCGCTGTCGACGGCCTTGGCCGCATCGTCATTGCGCGGCCTGAAGCTCTGCTTCAGGACCTGGCTGAAGTCATCAACCCGGGTCTCGGTTTGCAGACCGCCGCCGTCTTTCTGCAGTTCTGTCGACATGCAATTTTACCTCAGCTTTCTGGCTCGTTCTTGTTCATGCGCTGGCGAAGTGCTTCCATCAGAGCCGGATCGTTCAACAATTCCCGAAGCTTGGCTTCTGCGTCGGTTTTGCCGTCCATATAGAGTTGCAGGTTCTTCAGCTGCTCGCGGGCTTCCAGCAGCTTTGCGAGGGCCGGCACCTGCCGTGCCACAGCCGCTGGCTTGAAGTCGTCCATCTTGTTGAATTTCAGATCAACCGACAACTTTTCGCTGCCGTCGCCAGACAACCTGTTGGCGACATTGAACTTCATGCCTGGCTGGATGCCCCCGACACGATTTCCGTCCGCGTCGACCGTGCCCCCCATCCGGGCGTCGAAATTGTCCATATCGAAATCGACGAACTCGCGGTTTGCCATGTCTGGCTTTTCCGACCCGGCATTGTTACCGGACAGGTCGGCCATCACGCCCATCACGAACGGCAGTTCGACGAGAACATCAGCATCATAGGGGTCCTCATAGGTGATATGGACCCGAGGCGCGCGGTTGCGTTTGATAAACTTCTGGCCAGAGTCGGACACGTCATGCTCCTTGTGGTTTCAACAGCGTATCAGCCCGAGGCTTGGCCAGCGCAACCGATCTGGCCGCATCTGCCCCGCTTACGTAAAGAATGCATCACTTTTTCACTGGTCGTCAACATTCAACATCGTCGCTGGCAAAAGCTCGCGCAGCAGCGCGACGAAATCGCGTCCCGCCATGGACTTGACGTGATCCAAGATAAAGGGGATGGGACTCGACGGCTCTTTCTGGCGCAAGAATGCACTCACATTGTCCAGCAGCGCCAGCGCATCCTTCCTCGTTCCCGCGACAATCCGCGGCTTGGCTGGTGCATCGACGGCCTCGTGTTTATCATCAGCGCTGTCATCGTCCGCGTCTTCCTGTGATCTATCTGATGCGGCCTCGTCCTCGCCATCCTCACTGACCCAGCCCTCCTCCCCGTTTGAAGCGGCGCCATCATCGTCCATGTTTTCCTGTGATGCATCTGACGCGGTCTCGCCTGCGACATCGTCACTGACCCAGCCATACTGCCCATGTGAATCGGCCATGTCGCCGTTGGTTTCAGACAGCAATTGAGCCAGCCGCTCGAGCGGGAGCGTCAGAGCCAGGCCGCGTGCTGGTCGGATGCTGGCCTGCCCGGCCATCTCGGGCGCCAAAGCCGACAGCGCATCGAAAAAGCTTTTCCCGATCAGGGCTTCGGCCTGAACCAACAGCAGACGGACCGGGCTGGAGGGTTCATGCCGGGCAAAGTAGGCGGCCGCCGCTTTTAGAGCCTCAAGCATGGACTGTGCCGAGGTCACGACACCGGCGCTGCCGCTTGTGGCGTTTTCCTCACCCTCGTCGGGCGCGTCGCTGTCTGCCTCCGTCTGGATCGCGGCGGCGAGGCTTGGATCCTTGCTGACCGCGGCCTTGTCGACAGCGCTGACGAGTTGTTTGACTGTCGCGGCCAGCGCCGGAAGCCGGAACGCCCCGGGGTCACCTGTCTGGGCATCGACGGCGGCTTCGAGGGCAGCCACGGCGACTTCCAGCTGGTGAGCAGACTTATGGACGGCCATCACATCGGCCAGATCCGCTTCCTTGATCGCGCTGGTCAGGTCGCCGGCAGTTGGAACCCGCTCCGCATTGTCATCATCGTCAAAACCGCTGCGGGGCTTCACGGTCCCGTCAGCCAGCAGATAAGAACGCAATGAGACAGCGCCCAGGCGGCGGGACTTGAACAGTGGCGCCGCTTGAAGGGGCAGGACCGTGTGGGGATTATCGTCGAGAGACTTTAAATCGATCAGCCGCAGGACCGGATCGCCATCAATCAGGGAGGGGTACAGTTCGGGCCAGCGTTCACTGACCCAACCGGCGATTCCAGTGAGGCAGACCGAAAAACCGTGCAGATCACCGTCGAGGATCGCCAGCTTCGCCAACGCGCAGGCAAGCCTGAGATCGGCGGAGCGCTTGAGCAAACTGCCAGCTTTCGCGATGTGTCCGGAAAGCGCGGCCTCCTTGCGGTCGAAGCTCAAGAAGCTCTGGGGCAGCACCCCTTCAATCTGCGCCTGAAAGCGCATGAACTCGACATCACCGTCCAACTCGAGATCGACGCCACCCGGGTTGTCGGATGAAATCGGGTCAAAGAGCGGTTCGAATGCATGCCCGGCCATTGATTGACACCTAAACTCCCCAACGTCACCTTACGGCCTGTGATCTGTTGACCTAGCGTGCGTTTGCCCTCGACGATCCCCATTTTTTTGGGTAGCGTCAAGCAACGTTTTGGACTTGGCTGGAGCCTCCGACAGACATGAACAAAGGCGCAACTCAAAGTCATCGCCTTGCAGAGCTTAAGACTCCGCTTGGAAAAGATAAGTTCTTACTCAAGTCCTTTAAAATACATGAAGCGATCAGTGAACTATTCACGATCGACATTGATTGTATTAGTGAGGACAAGAATGTTGATATTTCACAGATTATTGGCAAGCAATGCAGCATCCGCTTTGAAACGGTTTCCAAGAAGGAACGATATTTTTCCGGCGTTCTGGTCGAAGCCTCATGGTTTGGCGAGATCGAGGGGCTGCCAGCGTACCGTCTCATGCTGCGCCCCTGGCTGTGGCTGCTCACGCAAACCAGTGATTGCCGGATTTTTCAGAATCTCAGCGTGATTGATATCATCAAAAAGGTTTTTGATGATCTGGGTCTGAAAGATTACGAAAATAAAACGAGAGAGAATTATTCACCTATCGAATATTGCGTTCAGTATCGAGAAACATCTTTTAATTTTGTTTCACGACTGATGGAAAAATTTGGGATTTACTATCATTTCAAACATGAACGCGACCGACACATCATGGTTTTGTGCGATTCGAATCGCTCCCATGAGGATGTTCCAGACCTTCCGCAATGCCGGTTTGTCGGACTGGGCGACCGCACGCGAGACACTGAGGAATCGGTGACGACGTGGCAGGTCGCACGTGCTCTGCAGACCGGCAAAGTGACCTTGAACGGTTACGATTTCAAGTCTCCCAAGGCAAAGATGATCCATGAGCAGTCAGCGCCGGGTGGATACGCGCATGACAGCCTCGAGATCTATGACTATCCTGAAAAGTACAAAGTGCCGGATAAGGACGATCTGGGAAAGATGTTTGCGCAGGCGCGGTTGTTCGCGTCGCAGTCCCTCGACCAGCGCCGGCATGCCACGGGGAACGCCCCAAGCCTCTATCCCGGCGGGGTGACCCGGATCGTCAAACATCCGGCAGCGTCGGAGAATACCGAGTTTCTTGTGGTTTCCGCCACCCATGCGTTCCATGGCGAGCAGTTTCGGAGCGGCGCCGGGGGAGGCGGCGGAACGGGCCCGGCAGGGAGCTATTCGGGCAGCTATCAGCTTCAACCCATGACAAGACCGTTCAAGGCAAGTTCGGTAACCCCTCATCCGGTGATTGCAGGGCCACAGACGGCCGTTGTCGTTGGCAAAGGCGGTGAGGAGATCCATACAGACAAGTTCGGGCGGATAAAGATCAAGTTTCACTGGGACCGCATTGGCAAGGATGATGACTCCGCCTCACGCTGGGTCCGTGTGGCGCAAACCTGGGCAAGCAAGAGCTGGGGAGGCATCATCATCCCGCGCGTCGGAATGGAGGTGGTGGTCGAGTTCATCGAGGGCGACCCTGACCGGCCACTGGTGGTTGGTACCGTCTACAACGGCGACAATGGTGTTCCTTACGATTTGCCGTCCAATCAGACCCAGAGCGGGTTCAAGACCCGTTCATCAAAGAACGGTCACACAAGCAACTATAATGAGCTTGTTTTCGAAGACAAGAAAGATGCAGAATTCGTTCGTTTCCACGCCGAAAAAGATCTGGATTCAACAATCGAGGACAAGGAAAAACGCCTGATCAAAGGAAAGAACAAGAAGGATGCAGGTGAAACCACCCGTGAGACAACAATCGAGAAAGGCGATGATGTCCTGTCTGTAAAGGTTGGAGATCACCATTCGGAGGTCGGCCGCCACCAGACAGTGTCCGTGGGCGTGAACCAGTCGGTGGCGGTGGGCTCGAACCAGTCAGTGACGGCGGGAGCAGAGATCACCATTGAGGCTGGCGTCAAGCTTACGCTGATAGTTGGTCAGAGTAAGATTACGATGACACCTACAGGGATTGAAATAAAAACGCCAAGCTTGAACACAAAATCATCATTCACCGAGATTAGTGCCGACGTCTCGATCATCGAGAAAGCCACTATTATTAAGTTGAATTGAGGCTCTCATGTCCGGATTGCGTTTTCATTCCGCTTTGCAGGTTTTCGAAACATTTCCAGATCTGCAATCGGACATGCTGGCCCGAGCAGCGGACGTACCACCGCTAGACTTCGTGACCATGATCGAGAACAGTCCGACACCGGAGGACGCCATCACCTTTTGCGCCTATGTGCTTGACAGGCGAAAGGCAGTCTGGTGGGCCCTTGAGTGCAAGAAGCTTCTCGGCCTGGACAGCAATCGCGAGGACGAGGTGGCCGTCCGGACCGCCGAAGCCTGGGTGCGTGAACCAGAGGAGCACAGACGGCTCGCTGCGTTGGATATCGGCCTGACCGGCGACCGTGGACTTGTCGGAACCTGGATCGCCTTGGCAGCGGGAAGCTCCGGGGGAACTTTGAGGACCGGCGACCTCCCAGGCCCTCCGATTCCGCCAAAGATCTGCGCGTCCGCAGTCCGGACGTCCGTCCTGGTTGGCCTGTCCATGATTCCTGCGCGTGACCGCAAAGCGCTCTTGACGAAATGTGTACAGCTCTTCAGGGATTTGGCGAAAGGTTTATAACAAAAATCTCATCGGGCGCTTGAACTGTTCAGACGCACGAGCGCCGACGGTCACGCTTTAGCGGGAAGCGCAACAACATGCCTCTGCATCTCCAGATCGAGAATGAGACATCGCTGCCTGATGGCGGCCCCATCGCCATTTCCGTGTCAGGCCAGCGCGGGCTCGATATCGGGCGCGACCAGTATCTTGACTGGGTTTTGCCGGACCCGACCCGGTTCATTTCGGGCAAGCATTGCGAGATCCGCTACCGTGACGGCCAGTACTGGCTTACAGATGTCTCCACCAACGGGACGTTCCTGAACGGCAGTGAGTTTCGCGTGGACGGACCGCGGCCGCTAAGATCAGGAGACCGGATCGAGATCGGGCGATACATCATCGCCGTGACCGTGCAGTCGGACACGAACTTCACCGCCCAGGCCCCTGTGTCTGACGGACCATCAACGACGCCAGGGGCCTTGTGGAACATCGAACAGCCTGCTGCACCTGCGATCAATCCGCAGGCCTTGCGTCAGCCAAGCGTCTCAGCCGGGCTGAACGCGCACGATCCTCTCGACTGGATCATGGACATGCCTGCGGCGACGTTTCCGGCAGCCGGGATCCCCGCATCGACGGCAGGCCCAGACATCGACTGGGCGCCGCCGCCATCTCCGGGTCGCAGCGCGCCGTCGGCACCGTTGACGACGCCAGCAGCCTATTCTGCTGCGATGCCTCTCGGCTTGGATGTGTCCTACCCCACGGAACAGCCGCGCGACCGTCCACAATTGATCAAGGTTCCACCCGCGCCGGTTGAGGGCGCCCAGCCAGAACCGTTCCTTCCAAAGGCCGTCCCTGCCTTTGCCGGCTTCCCCGAACCGTCATCGCTGCAGCGGCGTTCAGAGGCTGCCAAGCCGGCTCCCGAACCTCCGGCACTGCCGGTCGTACAGGCGTTTGAACCCCTTGCGACCCCTCCTGTTGCACCCGATCAGGCACAGCTTGCGCCCGGGCGCGGCACTACGGCCTCAGGCGGCTTTCGTGCCGCCTTCGCCCGGGGCGCGGGGGTCGATGAAAGCGTGATCGCGATCACTGACGAGCAGATGCTGGCAACGATGCTTGGGGCCTTCGTGCGCCTCACAGCGGATAACCTGCGGCAGTTGCAGATGGCGAGGGCCCATTCCAAGGGCGCAATGCGTAGTGGAAACATGACCATGATCCAGGCCGTCGACAACAATCCGCTCCGGTTTTCGCCAACGACCGAAGACGCGCTGCGCATCCTGTTCGGGCCGCAGACAACGAGCTATCTGTCGCTCCACAAAGCGCTCGAGAGCAGCTTTCATGATCTGAAGAAACACCAGCTGGCCGTCTTCACGGCCATGCAGGCTGCTCTCGGCGCGCTGCTGGAGGATCTTGACCCCGCCAGGATTGAAGCGACGACGGACCAGGACAAGGGTGTCGCCGCCTTGCTGCGGCCACGTCAGGCGCGGCTCTGGGAGCGCTATGAGACCGCATGGAAGGCCCGCGCGGGGACGTCGGAGCACGGCATGCTTGATGTTTTCATGCGATTGTTCGCCGAAAGCTATGATCGCGACTCCTGAGAGTGCAGGCTTGGACAATTGACTTTCGGTCAGCCTCGACATGATGATGCGCTTGGAAACAAACACGTGATGACCGGCAGGGACGGTCTGCAGCCACTCTTCCGGTTGACCGAAACACGGTTTGGTTCAGGAAGATCCCGCGTCTTTCCGTTCATGTGAGGTCTACACAGTCAGTGTTTGGGATCGCGTCAGGGCAAGCGCACCCTGTGTTTCGAGGCTAAATGACAATGTCGCGGAGACAACGCAACAGGTCCGAGCCGGACAAGCCGATCGCCGCCACACCGGCGCCAACGCGGCGGCGTGCCAGGCTCGAGCCGAAGGCACTGGAATCGCCGCCGCGGACTGCGAAGACATTGGTGGTTGGCCTTGGTTCGATCGTGAGCGTTCTGGTTTTGCTGACCCTGCTCGCGGCCTGGGGCGCGGGGATGACATTCGTCCTGCTGTTTGGCGACCGGATGTCAGAGAAACTTCTGGTCCAGAACAGCGAAATGCAGGACACCTACGAGCAGCGTCTTCAGGCCTATCGCGCTGAAATCGCGCGTCTGAGTCTCGAGATCGAACAATCCAGGTTCGATCAAACTTCGGTCGAAGGCCGTGTCGTCGAAATGGGACGCCGGCAACGCCAGATCGACGCACGTCTGCAGGCCTTGAAACGTCTCGCTGACCTTATAGGCTCAGCGACGGGTGCCGGCATACCGACCCTGACCCCCGCACCAGGCACCGCGCAGCCGCCCAACCGTATCACGTTTGACGTTCCGGCCGGTGAAGCTGGAGGCGGGGTGCGGCTATGGCGCGAAAACGATTATCGGGAGGCTGCCACCGAGCCGGGACTGCTGCATGTGCAGATGGGCGCACCACCCGTCGTGGAACAGGCGCCGGCGCAAGCATCCGGCGAGATCGAACTGTTCCTGGAGCGCATGGACCGTGTCCTGCTGGGCGCCGAGCAGACCCAGATGCAGGTCCTGAACATGCTTGGCCGCTCGTTTGATGGCCGCATCGAGCGGACGCGGTCGGCTATCGCGATGGTCGGTCTGACACCCGAAGCAGTCCTGCAATGGCGCGGACGTCAGGAGGCTGTCCTGCCGAATATCGTGCTGCCGCTCTCCGAACAGCAAACTGCGTTCGGCCAGCAAATTGGGAGAGTGCGACAGAATTTTGCGATTCTGTATGGCTTCAAGCCCTTGGTAGAAAGCTTGCCGGTTACCAGGCCGACGGCAACCGATGTACGATATTCAAGTGGCTTTGGTTACCGGATCCACCCCCTGATGGGCACCCGGCGCCTGCATGCCGGCATCGACATGGCCGCTCCGGTTGGCACGACCATCCGGGCTGCCGGATCCGGCACGGTGGTCAGCGCCGGATGGGGCGGTGGCTACGGCAACCTCGTCCAGATCGAGCACGGCAACGGTCTGGTGACCCGCTATGCCCACTTGTCCCAGATTGATGTCTCACCGCGCCAGCCGATCGGACGGGGAGAAGTCATCGGACGCATGGGATCAACAGGAGCCTCCACCGGCTCTCACCTTCACTTCGAGACACGCATCAATGGCAACCCGGTCAATCCGGCCTGTTTCATCCTCGCCGGCGACCGCATCCTGGGAACACAGAGCATCCCTTACAACTGCGAACAGCCGCCCGTCTGGTCCCTGCGCAAATCTGATGAGGATGAAGACGATGACAGTTGAACCGGTTGTCGGTCAAGCAGCGAAGCGGTCGCGGGCGAAGACCAGAGACGTCAGGCTTTCGCTGGATGACGCCATTCGCTACGCCATCACATTGCTCAGCCAGGGTCGTGGTGCCGAGGCGCTGACAATCTTCGGGCAGGCCGCCGACCTTGTTCCAGAGCGGCCGGACTTGCTCCACTTCCATGGAATTGCCCTGCACCGGACAGGTTCTTCGGAACGCGGTCTGGCGTTGATCAGGCAGTCGCTTGAACTTGACCCCAGTCAGGCCGGTTGGTGGAACAATCAGGGCAACGTGCTTCGGGAGATTGGACGCCTCGACGACGCCATCGACAGCTTCAAGCAAGCCATCGACATCGATGGTCAGTTTGCGCAGCCCTACAACAATCTTGGAATTGTCC
>JAPLOW010000074.1:0-16709 GCA_026400555.1 Hyphomicrobiales bacterium | reverse complement strand
AACAATCTTGGAATTGTCCAGCGCGAGAAACATAACTTTGACATTGCCGAGGCCTGCTTCCAGCAGGCCATCAGGCTTGATCCTGATTTGGGAGATGCCTACTTCAATTATGGAAATCTTCTGGTTGTCCGCAACAGAACGGCGGAAGGACTCAAGCTCCTGTTGAAGTCCATGACGCTCATGCCGGAGAGCATGTCGTCAAAACGCTCGCTTGCCTATGCCTACGGACAACTCGGTGAACTGGACAAAGCCAAGGGGATTTATGAGCAGTGGCTTCAGGCCGAGCCTGACAACCCTGTCGCCAAACACCACCTGTCGGCGGTCAGCGGTGAGATTGGCACGCGAGCGAGCGACCAGTATGTCCGCCACATCTTTGATTCCTTTGCGACCACCTTCGACGCCAAGCTCGAACAGTTGAGCTATCGCGCGCCCGAACTGGTCAATGCAGCGCTCAGGTCCGCGATGCCTTTGCCGCGGCCTCACCTTGTCATCGCCGATGCAGGCTGCGGTACAGGCTTGTGCGGACCAGGCCTGCGCGACATGGCGGGGCAGTTGATCGGTGTGGATCTGTCGGCAGTCATGCTCGAGAAGGCTCATGAACGAGGCTGCTATGATGATCTTCACGAAGCTGAGCTGACAGCCTTCCTGTCAGGCTTTGACAGGCATTTTGATGCGATCGTCTCAGCCGACACGCTGTGCTATTTTGGCGACCTTTCGGGCGTGTTTTCAGCGTCGGCTCGTAGCCTGAGGCCCAATGGTGTCCTGGTCTTCACCGTTGAAGCGGCCGCAGCCGATGGACCTGACATTCTGCTTGGACATCATGGGCGCTATGCCCACACACGAGCCCATGTCGAACGAACCCTGTCGGAAGCGGGGCTGCAGGTCGTCGCTGTAGCCCAGGAGATCTTACGCAGCGAATCTGGCGTGCCGGTCGATGGCCTGGTGGTAACAGCAGCCCGACAGGCCTGATTGCCATAGAGCCGGGCTCTGGCCAGGCTTCAACCGGGCTCAAAGCCCACGATCTGCGGTATCACCACAAGATCCCGGCCGCGCGCGCGAACATCCTGCGCGAGGGTCCCCAGACTGCCCGCCGGTGCCGCGTTCGGAAGTTCGGGCAGCGGCTGAGACGAAATCACCGTGATCAGCAGTTTGAGCGTTGGGCGCGCCTGCCCAGCGTCGTCAATCCGTGCGTCAAGCACGGTGGCAGCACCGGATTGGCGCAAACCGAAGCTGAGGTTCCGCAAGGATCCGTCTTCGTCAACCACCAGCACAGACACGTAGCGACCGGCGGCACCCAAAACCGTCAGCCTCACGCTTTCACCAGCCCTTAGCCTCGAACGTGGCATCGACACGGTTACCGAAGGGTCGTGCCGAGCGTCAATCTGATGCAAGAATCCGACTGCAGCGCACTGCGGCTGGAGCATTCGTGTCGTGCTGATGAGCGGATCAAAGCCATTGACGCTTTTGAAATCGTCCTCGAAGGACTTTACCGCGTCCGGTGAGAGCGCAAGAGCAACGAGAGAGGCCGACCTGTCGGTGACCTCAACGGGCCGAAGGTACAGGCACGAATCATGATCATAGTAGCGCACATAGTTGATGATCCGCCCGGCCTGATCTGCCGGCGTCATGCTCAAACCCGGCTGTGATGGCTGGACCGGGTCGGCTCGGGGCTGCGCCGGCTGGATGACGGGAGGAGCCAGCGCAAGGGCCGGAGGCGCCTCTGTCTTGGGCGGTGTCGCGGACGGACCCATGACCATGAACGCGCCAATGCCGCCAGCCACCAGGACCGCCACGCCCCCGGCAATCGCCGCGACAGGCGGCTTTCGGGAGCTTTCTGCAGCGGTGGATCCAGCTGCCGGCAGTGTCTTGAGGGTCTTGTCCTTGACCGTTTTGTCTTTGGGAGTCCATTCGGCGACCGCCCGCATGGACGTCGGCCGATCCTTGGGGTCAGGTGCGAGCATATGCTCCAGCAGCGGCCTGACCTGCTTGTCGATGCCGGAAAGATCGGGCACGGTGCGCCGCTTTTCGATCACATCCGCCATGCTGCCGCCCATGTCGATCGGCTTGCCGAGCAAGGATGCTGCCAGCATCAGCCCGAGGCTGTAAATGTCAGAACGCGCCGTGACATCGCCACCGAACATCCCCGCCTGTTCCGGCGAAACATAGTTGTACTTCCCCGCGAAACCGTCCCCGATGACTGTTGCCTGACCAGGTTTGGTGGACCGTGCAATGCCAAAGTCGATAATCTTTGCCTTGCGGACATCTTCATCAGGCAGGATGATGTTGTCGGGTGATATGTCCCGATGAATGATGCCGTTGTCGTGCGCGACCTGAAGACCGGCAGCCAGCCTTCGCCTCAGCTCGTTCACCTCGGCCGTGGACAAAGCACGGTGCGCGATCACATCGGAAAGCGGACTTCCCTCGACGAATTCCATCGCGAGATAGGTCCGGTTGATCGCACGGTCAGTGCCAAAGATGTAGTAGCGAACGATGCTGTCATGCTGCAGCCGGTTGAGTGCGGATGCCTCCCGGTGGAACAGCGCCATCACAGATTCATCGCCGGCAAATTCCGGCTTGATCATCTTGATCGCGACAGGATCGCCTGTGGCAATCTGGTTGCCACGGTAGATTTCGCCCATACCACCTTGCGCAATCTGCTCGCCGACCTCGTAAAGGTCATTGAGACGCGTTCCGGGTGGGACACCTGCGCGGGCTTGGCCCCTGAGCTGGACGACCGTCTTGTTCACGTTTGGGTCTGAACGTCTTTAGCAGTTGCGGCGACGGGAAAGTAGTTGGTGGCCTCGGCGCGGTGGCATCTGACGACGATCACCGAGACATTGTCGCTGGCGCCACGCTCAAGGGTCTTCTCGATGAGTTCGTCACAGGCGTCCTGGGACCGACGTCCTTGGATCGTCTGCAGGATTTCATGGTCACGCACATGCCCGGTCAAACCGTCGCTGCAGATCACGAAAACATCACCGGGTTCGATTTCGCCATGGTGGACCTCGAGCCCCGGATCATCAAAAATGCCAATCGCCCGCGTAATGACGTTGCGGCGCGGATAGGCTAGGGCTTGTTCCTCGGTGATGTGACCCTGGTCGAGCAGTTCCTGGACCTCGCTGTGATCCCGCGAGATTTGCGTGAGTTGTTGGTGGCGCAGGAGATAGACGCGGCTGTCGCCAGACCAGATGCAGGCGTAAGAGCGCTTGAAGATCAGCAGCGCGGCGACTGTTGACCCCATAGGTCCACCATCCCGCTCAACTGAAATCTGGTGAATCCTGTCATTGGCCGCCAACACGCGCGCTTGGAAGCGCGCGACCTGATCGGGCTGAGACACTGCTGGTCCCATTGTTTCCAGCATGCTTGTCACCGTGCTGCTTGCAAGCTGACCGGCTTCATACCCGCCTACCCCGTCAGCAACCGCCCAGACGCCCATCTCGGGCTGGGCCAGGAAACTGTCTTCGTTACCCTTTCGGACACGTCCAACATGGGTTGCCGATCCGGTTTCGAACTTGAGCAACAATCCGCGCGTTCTCGCATCCATCCCTGCCTCCTCATTCGACCGGTTGCGGCCGGATGCAGTTCATCATTATCGTCATCACCTGCGGATCGGGCAATCCTATGGCCGCCATGGACATTGCTGGCAAATCATGTCCGCCTATCGTCCACCAATAGCTGCGGCGCCTGTTTGACACCCACAAATCCATCGCCCCCAACGCCGTGAACCCGAACGACTGGACTGGTGTGTGGAGGACAACAGGCATGCTATCGACCCCAGGCGCAGGTGGATCCGGTACAGCACGAACGGCAGCCTCGCCAGGGATCGCGGTGCTTGCTGCCATAAGCCGTGTTACGGCCAAAGCATTGGGCTGCTCTTCTAGCCTGGCAGCCTCGACTGGCTCGGGGACAGCGCCGTCCGAACCGTCCTCGACCTGAGGCTGGACGGGTTCGATGAACGCATCACCGGAGACGGAAGGCCAAGCATCCGCGACGACTATCGCATCAATGCCCGCCATCCCGTCAACGAGCGGCTCTGGTTCCAAAGCCGTGTCCGGAGCAGACGTGCCGGTTGGCTGGTCGCCAACGCGATCCGGCACAAGGGTACCGGACGGCGCCAAGGGTGACGCCGTGGCAACCATCGTGCCGTGCCATAGGATACAATTGTCCGGCCGCACCGGCGTCACCGTTCGACCCTCGGCAAGCGAGCCAAAGCCGGCCAGCACACAATCGTAATCGTCACCCGCGTCGATCGTGTCGAGCAGAAAGCTCTCGGCGGCCTCATACCAGCTTTGATCGAGTGCATCGGATGGGGGCTCGAACTCCAAGCCCTCTGGCGCAAACGAAAAGACGGTCAGCGGAAAATGCCGCCCGATACCATCCATGGATGACATGAAGACGCCTTTGACCGGAACGCCACACACGTCTGCTCCAAGCCAGAAGCGCCAAAGGGGCGCCTGCAGATAGGCCTTGAGCCAGTCACCCTTGAGTTCATTCTTACTGCTGGACAGGCTCGCCTGCAACCAGGCCTCCCACGCCAGCAGCAGGTCGCGCGGCATGTTGATCGCGATAAAGTCACGTTTGCTGATCAGTTTCCCGAACAGGGCGCAGGGCATGACCGCATCCCCTACCGCGCAACCGGGCAACTGAAGCTGCGCAAAGCCGGCAAAGTGAACGGGTTGGGCAATGTAACGGCATTGATGCGGTACTGGACTTCACGGCCGCCGACACTCATGCGCGCCGTCATCTCGGCGCCCTGTGTCGTCACGTTGACCGAATCGATCAACCGGAAAATGCCCCAAGGGCCGGGGCGGGTCAGCACGTTGGCGCGGCCCGGCGTATCAGGCAAGACCGTCAAGGAAGCCCCCCCAAGATTGATCGGCCCCGGCCACTGGAACGTGACCACCGCGGCAGCGGCGGGCGGAGGGGGCGGCGGCGACCCAAAGATCGAGAAGGCCGGCGCAGCTGGCGGCTTGGGTCGTTCGCTGACCAGCTGTGAGCTGTTGATTTCAAGCCGGGCAAGATCCACCGTTTCTGCCAATGCCAGGTTGCGGACAGCAAACGAGAATCCGGGGGCCCCGCCGGGGAAGAAGGCTTGCCGGATGTCCGCTGCCTGCTGGAAACTTTGCAGCATGGCGGGCGAAAGCTGACGTGCGACCGGGCTAGTCTGGTTCCAGGCCCAGTTTCTGTCTGATGTATTGGCATACTGGACCAGATTTGCCTGAAAGAACCTGTCCAGGATGCCGTTTGGGCCAAAAAGGCGCTGGAACTCGGGAATCGGGACCTCCCGCGTGCTCGTCCTGACGAAGGGGTACATGCCCGTGATGATATCTTGGCACGCTTTGGTGATCTGGTCGTTGACCGCCTGATTGATCCGCGCGATCGTTGTCCCGGCTGCGTCGCTGTCGAAGGATGCCGCCGCGGATTGCAACATGCTCTTGAAGGGGTCAGGGAACCGGCTGGCGGTGACCTCCAGCGTGCGCAGGCTGTCAGCAAACTGCTGGCGACCTTGTGCGGTACGCACGGGATCGTTCAGCATCGTCAACGCCGAATAGACATCATTGAGGACCTTGTTCAGCTCATCGACCGGACGCCGGCTGCGGTCACCCTCAAGGAGCAGCGCGTAGCCGCGGAACGCCGCTTCGATGGTCGCGCCAGGGGCCTCGCCGCCCGGAAGAATGATGCGGGCCGGAGTTGCCGGATTGGCGGATTGCTGGTTCTGTCCCTGCGGAGCAGGCCGCTCGCGCGTCAGCGCCGTTTCCTCGCGGATCGACTCGATCAACTGGGCAATGGGCGAGGTGGGCGAGGCAGCGGCCTGCAGGGCGAGATAGCGCGGCTTGTCAGCCGTCAGAGGCTTGATGCGCAGCTTCCGCAGTTCGGCCTGCCAGGCGGCGGTGAATTCGCGGCTGTAACGCTCAATCAGCGTCCGGACGAGCCCTTCGTACTGGGCAACCAAGGCCGCCTGATTGCCCACGTCCCCGAGCACGCGGCGTTCTTGGCGGACCTGCTCTGCCACGGATCCGATACGGCCCAGGAAGGCTTCGTGAAAACCGCCATAGGTATAGAAAAACGGCACGCGGACCGTATCGAGGCTCGCATTGTTGGCGCCTTCGAACACAAGGGCAACATCCTGACCTCCCTTGCGCAGGGCCACCCAGTCGCGGTCGCTGTTGGCCCGAGAGCCGGCACGAAGGATCTCGAAGGCCCTGTCGGCAACGGTCATCCGGCCAATCGTGCTCTGGACCTCTTGGACCACGTTGTTGTCAATGTCGATGGCGGCAGGCCCCTGGGGCGTGTCGAGTTCGACGAGTCGCGTTAGATGATCCATCAGGGCCTGGCGCCCGATTGCATTGCCTGCACCAGGAAAGAGGGTTTCGAAGTCCTGCCGCATCCAGTCCTGCACCACGCGCCGGTCCATCGGCTCGCGTCCGGCGATCATCAGGTAGATCTTGAGTGGCTCGCTGAGATAGCCCGGGTTGGTGATATTCGCGCGCATCAGATCCTCGAGACGGAACATCAGGCGCGGACGCATCAGCCGCTGCAGACCTTGTTCATAAGCGCTTTCGGTTGCGCTGTTCAGCCGGGGCCGTTGATCAAGCCCGACGGTGCCCCTGAACGGCGTCGTCTCGGCGCGCTGGGCATAGCCGGCCGGCATATTGCGCAGATGATGCAGTGCCGGGATGATTCGGGCGAAGTCGTTATCCGCAATCATCGTCTCGTCGCGCAAGGGCCCTGCGATGGTCTTGTATTGGGTGACGGCCGCATAGGATCGGGCAACCGCATCGGAATTGTACGCGTAGCTCAGCCACATCAGCACACCGGCGATGCCCACGGTGGCGATAAGCAGGGCATAACCAACGGACTTGAGAATCGTCGCGCGCCGGACAGCCCCCAGATTGGTCGAAACCCAGCCGGATTCCTCGAAAACAACCTTTTGCAGCAGATTGGTCAGGAAGAAACTCTTGCCCAGCCCCGAATACTGCACAGCGCCGAAGGACTGGGCCCCGAAACTGCGGGCCAACGCGCCAACCAACTGGTCGATCGGTGTTCCTTCCTGCGTGCCCGAGGTAAAGTAAAAGCCGCGAAGAGTGGCGTTGGAGTGATAGCGGGTCGGTTCGAAGATGCGGTTCAGAAACTCGAATACGGGCTTCTTCAGCGCCGACATCTGGCTCGGAAAACCGAAAATCTGGACTTTGCCAGGCGGCGTCGGTTCTTCCTGAACCCGGTCGACGACTTCATGGTTGAGCCGTTCGATCAGCAGATCGAACTCATCGGGCACCTGAGCGACCATGTTGGCCGTCTTGTCATTGGTCTGAAACGTGACACCCCAGACAGCGCGGCGCTCCTCTTCCGAGAGCGGCCCGAAGAATTCCATGAAGCCTGAAATAAGGTCGGCTTTCGTGAACAGGGCGTAGACCGGGAAATCAACCTTGAGATGGTCATGCAAGTCTACAAGCCGGTTGCGGATCGCGTCGGAATGCGCGCGCAGCTGTGCTTCCGGCAGCTTCAGCAGATCCTCAATGCTGATACAGACAAAAACGCCGTTGATCGGCTGTTTTGGTCTGTTCTTGCGAAGCAGGTCGAGGAAGGAGAACCAGCTGCTTTTGTCGGCTTTGCTGTCGGAATCCTGCGTTGTGTAGCGACCCGCCGTATCGATCAGCACCGCGTCCTCGGTGAACCACCAGTCGCAGTAGCGCGTGCCGCCCTCGCCTGCGATGGCCGCAGGCGTTGCCCCTGAGCGGGTCAGTGGAAACTTGAGGCCGGAATTGATCAGCGCGGTGGTCTTGCCAGAGCCAGGAGGGCCAATGATGACATACCAGGGCAAATCATACAGAAAATCACCCTTCGCGCCGGTGGTCTTCTTCAACGTCAGCAGCGCGTCCGACATCCGTGTCTTGAGCGTGTCGCTGTCATCCTCCGGCCTCTGAGGCTCGGAGCCGGCCTTGTCACCGCCGGACAACCCGAGCCCCCTGGCCAGCGCAGCAGTCTGCTTGCCGCGCGAAACAATGTCGTAAACGACGTAGCCCACGGCCGTGATGGACGCGAACACGACGAACACAGTCCGCACCCAGATGCTGTCCATCGGACGCACTTCGCCGACCTGCACCAAGGGGCCGGCAAACCAGACAAGCGCAGCGATCGCGATCACGCCGATCATGATGCTGACGATTTTCAACCAGGCCATCTTGCCCATCACAGTCGTCCCAGTCTGGCGATCATCTCTCAGCAGTTTTCAAGGTCTCTTCGCGCGGGATCGAGATATCGACACGCCGGTTGCGTCCGCGCCCCTCGGGCGTCTGGTTGGAGGCAAGCGGCACAGCATCACCCTTGCCTTCTGTCTTGAGGCGGTCCGGACGCGAAATCTTAGCTTTCAGGAGATTGGCCACCGCGGCAGCACGTTCGAGCGACAGCTCGAAATTCGACGCAAACCGCGCGGTGGCGATGCGCACATTGTCGGTGTGGCCGGTAATGCGGATGTCACCTGGCTCGGCTTCAAGCGCGAGGGCGATCTTTTGGGCGATCGGCTCGAAATCGGGCCGCACGGTCGCCTGACCGGATTCGAACAAGGAGAAGGCTCCGACGCGGATGATGATTGACTGGCCACTTTCTACCGGATCAACCTTGTTCACCTCGATTTCGGCCTTGAGCCGGTCCCTGATGCGCTCGAGCTGCGTCGAGACCTTGACCGGCACCGGAGGTGCAGGCACCGCGACCGCAACCCGCTCAATGCCGAGCTGGGAATCGGGAAACATGCGTCCCATTTCCGCCGTCACCACTTCGGTATTGCCCGACAGCAGGATGCGCAGCGTCACGAAGACGCCGAACATCGCCACGGCGGCGACGGCACACAGCGCCCAGTACGGAATGCGGAAGGTCGCACCGGACTGCGGTAAGGACTGGCCGCGCCAGTGTGGCGACAGGTCTTCGCGTGACCGGGGACGCGCACGCCGGAGCAGTTCGTATGTATTGCGATGGATAGACTGCAAGCTCGCCGCGCCGCCCGCAGTCGTGCGGTGGATGCCCTGAAAACCCATGGCCAGGCAAGCATAGATGAGTTCCAGCAAGTCATAGTTGGTGGTGGGATCCAGCTTGGCCTTGTCCAGTTTCTCGAAGAAACGAACCCCGCCCGTTCGCTCACCGAAAAAACGGCTGAGCATACTGTACTGCGCCCAGATATGGCGCTGTTCGCTGGGAATGTTCTGCACGATATCGTCGCACGTTGCGCATAGCACATACTTGGCCTCGTCTGCCAACGCGGCTGGCACACTTTCCGCCCGCATCGTTCTGTCGAATTCGTCAACCGCATCGGCAACCTGCTCCATAAGGTTGGCGAAGTTGGCGCTCATCAGCGAGGTGCGTAGTCTGCCGAGGAGCAGCAGCAGCGGGCCCGCGGCCTCGAGCAGCAGATTGGCGTTGGCGGCAATCGGCACATCGCGCTTGAGGATCAGCGCCCCACCGCTCCCGGATGTCGGCGGCGGCGGCGGCGGCGGTGGTGTGAACCAGCTGTCGTTCTGGCTGGCGCCAGCCGGGAGCGGAGCAGCCGGGTAGCCGCCAGCACTGTATGAGCCGGGTGCCGGACCGGTCGCGGGCGGGGCAGGCCACCCTGGTGCCGGATAGGGTGCCTGCGGTGCTGCCTGAGGGGGTGGCGGCGTCCCGGCTGGCGGCGCGGCAGGCGCCCGTCGACCACCCGGATTGAGCCGTAACACGGTCTTGTTGTTGCGCTCGAACGGATCACCCTGATCACTCATCGGCGGTCTCCAAGCACGGCCCAAAGGTCCAGAGTGAGGTTCGGCCAGTCATCAGAAAAATGCATTCCGATGGCGGCGGCTGTACTGAACTCTGGCCAAAGCGGGGAATTCCGGTCAAGCAGGAAGTAGACATGGTCCGCAATCGCCCTGATCTGAGGCGGCGGCGTTGGAAGGTGTACGAGTCCGATCCCCGGAAGGTGTGCATGAACGATCTCGTTCATCTTGGTGTTTGGCCCGATCTTGAACAGATTCGGGAACTGGCTCTGGATCTCGGTCAACGGGCGACGGGCAGCAACCTCCAGGATCAGATTGGCCGTGCTGAACAAGGAGCGGTCCCGGATTGTTGAAACATAGGCGTTGGGCGCGCGCTGGATCAGCTCGAGCCGGAGTGCACGACGTCCAAAACTGACCGAGAGCAACATCTGGATGTCGCGCAGGACCGGTCCAAAGGTGTCCTCCAGATTGTCATGGTCATAAGCTGGATAGTCGTTTGCCTTTCGCTCTGGAGAGGCAAACGTCGCCAATTCGCCGACAAACTTCAGCAGTTCGACATAGAGCCGCTCAGGGTGGAGATAGCGCGATCGGCGGAAATGCTTGAGCGGCGGTGAATAGCGGTTGAGCAGCTGCAGAACGAAATAGTCTGCGCTTTGCAGGCCCCCGCCAGCAGTGGGGTCGGCCGCATAGCGGGCCAGCTCACCGACCTTGTTGTCGATCCAGCCAATGACCTTGTCCATCCAACCATCAACAGTGGCATGGGCGGAGCACAGCAGCACCGGCGGAGTATAGCTGTCATCCAGCACGATCGACCGGTCCCTGATCTCCAGGATTCGGGCAACGCCAATGCAGACGAAGCCCGGCTTCGGAGTCTTTCGCAGTTCGAGCGTCAATCTGGGATAGGCAATCTCGATTTCCTCTTCGATACGCAGTGCAGCCGTCGAATCGATGAAGGTCTCGACCATGCCGAGATAGCGCGTCGCGCCCTCTTCTCCGGTTTCCGCCACTTCGCGGGCATTGGGTGTCGCTATCGGCAAGCACAGCCAGATCAATTGCTTTGAGGCATTATCAGGGATGTTGATCGGCGCTGGCAAAGGAGCATCAGCGGGCAGGTCAAACGATGTGCCGTCCTGAAGAAGGCCGCTGGCCCGACGCAGCCCGAACTTGCCCTGTGCGGCAACGTCCCGATCAATCTCCAGTACTGAAAATCCCCAGGGATAGGGCGTTATGGCCTTGGTTCGACTGTCCAGCAGGTGCTCGTGATAGCGGTCA
This sequence comes from Hyphomicrobiales bacterium, assembly GCA_026400555.1. GTDB lineage: Bacteria > Pseudomonadota > Alphaproteobacteria > Rhizobiales > Beijerinckiaceae > Allobosea. The sequence goes on along the minus strand of JAPLOW010000074.1, from coordinate 5,697 downwards.
TTCTGCTGCAGGTGATGCGGCCGGAGAAAAAGGCCCTCTTTCCAGTGTACTTTATTATGCCAAGGCATGGGAGCCAATGATGACTGTTGACGTTAGGACTGCATCATGACCCAAATGGACAGAACAGCAAGTGTTAAGGCGATGCGGGCAGCCCGCTGCCGAGCGAAGCGGCAGCGATCGATTTGACCGTCACCCGGAGCCAAGCCATTCGAAATCAGACCCTTAGAGCTCGATTCAGAAGTTCATGGGGGATTGCTATGTCCAGCGATGCGTCGCGTGATCATGCGGATGCTGGCGATCTGCGCGAACGCTGTGGGGCTTTCGGTGGCGGGTCCATGCTGCTGGCAGGCAAGAGCATGCTCAGCCGCCTGGAGCATGTCCCTTGATGACCGGCAGGCGAACGGCCAAGCCCATCCGAGCTGACGCAGGTTTCCTGCCCCACCCCTATTGCGACATCGTTGCGGTTCTGCGGGTTCCCGATGATGTCGCAACACGGGCACTCCCTACAGCTCGGTGGGACAAAGCCCCTGCAGTCGACGCTGCGGCTTGACGTGGACTGTCCGCAAACCTAAAGCCTCGGTTGGGGTGAATATTCCCGCTGGAGCCTTGATTAACGTGCTGCATTCCTATCGCCTCCTTCAGATTGGCGTGCTGGCATGTTCCGTGGCCTTGGCCGGATCGGTCAGCTTCGCGCAGGCACAGCAGGGCCGGCCGGCGCAGGCCCCTGCGCAAGCTCCCGTCACCACCCCGGCATCCGTGCCTGTTCCGGCAGAACCGCAGGCGACCACGGCAGCTTTTGGAGACTGGGTTGTCCGGTGCGGGCGTGACGGGGAAGGTGCGACGGTCCGGCGTATCTGTGAGGTCGCCCAGACGATTCAGGTGCAGGGGCAACAAGGTCCCCTGGCTCAGATCGCAATTGGCCGCGTGAACCGTGCCGATCCTTTGCGCATCACCATCGTTCTGCCAACCAATGTATCGTTTCCTTCGACCGTCAGAATCGGCACCGAGCCTGACAAGAACATCGCGGATCTGGCCTGGCGCCGTTGTGTTCCGGGGGCCTGCATCGCGGATGTGGAATTGCAGGTCCCCGCTCTTCAGCAGTTGCGTGGCCGTGCCGACACAGGCCGGATGACGTTCAAGGACGCCTCTGGTCGCGATATTGTATTGCCCCTGTCCTTGCGTGGCCTGGCCCAGGCGCTTGACGCCCTTGCCAAGGAACCGTGAGAGGTCACACAAAAGTGCAGCATCTTTGATCCCCTGTGGCTACGTTGCTGACGGCAACTGGATCCTGTCGGCAAGACTGTCATGAGGCCGCCGCGCGTTAGTGCGGGGCGCCTTGGCGTTCGAGGCAACGGCCCTCGGTTGGGGCTGATCAGCCCTTTGCCGATCACGCGTGACGTTGCCCCTCTGACCTAATCCAGCTTGAAGTTCGTTCTGGCCGCATTGAAAGGACCAGAACATGAAGCGCAGCCGGTTCAGCGAGGAGCAGATCATCGCGATCCTGAAGGCGCAGGAGGCGGGCGTGCCGGTCTCGGAGCTCTGTTGAAAGCATGGCGTCAGCGATGCCAGCATCTACAAATGGAAAGCCAAATACGGAGGCATGGACGTATCGGAAGCCAAGCGCCTGAAAGCGCTGGAGGACGAGAATGCGAAGCTCAAGCGGATGCTCGCGGACGCCATGCTCGACAATGTCGCGTTGAAGGATCTCCTGGGAAAGAAATGGTGACGCCCGCTGCCGAGCGGAAAGCTGTCGCGCATCTCGTGGAGAAGCACGGGATGAGCGAACGGCGGGCGTGTAAAGCCATCGCCCGCCGCATCACCCGCCCAGCAGGGCAAACCCAACCCCGCAAACGAACTCAGAGCTGGATAGAACTTGGGGGCAACGTCACCAAGGAAGGCGAAGGTCTCGGGCCGCCGCTCGCCACGCTGCCGTCGGGCGACGTCCAGGACAAGGCCGACAGACGCCTGATGAGCATCTCTGGCATTGGTGCCATCGCAGCTTCAGCAATCGCAGTCAGTGGGCCAGACCAGACACTCTGATTATTTTCAGACGATAAGGAAATATTTCTGCACTTCGCAAGCTTTGACTTTGCCGTTTTTGCCTGTCCAATCAATGGCAAGGGTAATTTCTCAACGTGAACTCCCTTGGCCATTCACGGCAGATTGATTGGACTGCGTTTTTATGGCAGGCACTGCGCCATCGGACTACATCGTGATGTTAACGGTCGGGCGAGGAGCCGGAGATGACGGCGCCGATGGGGTGGTCCCGGTCCGCGCAGCAGGCCGGACTGGAGCCACGGTCCGCTCGCTTGGCGGCGGCCGCTGAGCGCGACGCGCCGTGGGCTTCTCGTCATCTGTTTCCACGGCCCGCGCCCGGCGTGTAGGTTGCTGGGGCGGGATTGAAGCGACGCATGTCGTTGCCCGTTTTGCCTGTCCAGGACCACAGGCGACGCTGCCGGTACAAATCGCCTCCTTGCGAGACTTGAGGAAGGCCAGAACCTCGCTGGTCAAAGGACGCAGGCTGCGCCCAGGATTGCCGAGGCTCCGCTCGGCGGTTTCTAGTCCGATCGTGGTATTGTCCGTAAGCTGACCGTTCGCAGACCCGACAAAGCACCCGAGACGGCGCAGCTCGACTTGGGCTGTTCGGATATCATTCCGAGAGGTCAATTCCGGCAGGTCGGGTGTTTTGGGACCTATCACTGGCGGTGGTTCGACAAGGCGAGCCTGTTGCATATTCCCGGACGGCTGTTCCGACAATTTCTCATCTGGCATGCTCTCATCATCCATGACGCCGGGCCTCAACCTGTTCTCCCGCTCAATACGCTGCTGGCTGATGCGACGCTGATCAGCCGAGAAACGGCTCACTTCGTCTGCAATAAGCCCGCTCACGCCCGGCACAGTTGGCGTCGAATTCGGTGCCGGAGCCAGGCTCAAACCAGCAGCGGCAGAATTGGGTCGCAGATCCGCAGTCGGAGGCGCAAGCGCAAGACGTTGTTCGTTCCGCAGCTTTTCGACCTCAGCGCGCTGAGCCGTTACAAGCCTTTCGTCCTCCTCGCGCTTCTGCCGGGCCGCAGCCTCCGCATCACGTCGGCGCTCGGCTTCTGCCAGATGCACCGCCTCTTCCTTCTGACGGGCTTCCGCAATCCGGCGCTCCTCGAGCGCCCGTAGTTCGGCGGCCTTCTTTTCCTCGTCCGCACGTTGCGCGGCAAGGCGGCGTTCGTCCTCCTCGCGCTTGCGCTGGGCCGCAGCCTCCGCATCACGTCGGCGCTCGGCTTCTGCCAGACGCACCGCCTCTTCCTTCTGGCGGGCTTCCGCAATCCGGCGCTCCTCGAGCGCCCGTAATTCGGCAGACTTCTTTTCCTCGTCCGCACGCTCCGCGGCAAGGCGGCGTTCGTCCTCTTCGCGCTTGCGCTGGGCCGCAGCCTCCGCCATACGAACCCGCTCGGCTTCGGCCAGACGCGCCGCCTCTTCTCTTTGCCGTCCTTCGGCCTCCTGCCGCTCCTGTTGTTGACGAAGCGCTGCCTGGCGACGCTCGGTCTCGATCGTGGCCAGTCGCGCTTTCTCGGCTTCTGCCTGTTGCGCGGCAAGATCCCGTTCGCGTTGCGCCGTCAGGGCGACGAGGCGGCTCCGCTCGTTCTCGGCTTGCACAGCGCGGGCCGTCTGTTGACCCTCGATCGCCCGCAGTTCACTGGCCATCTGGGCCTGACGGTCAACCTGTTCGCGGTGAACGCGGCCCTCGATGGCTTGCTGGCGGGCGATCGTCGCATTTCTCCGCCTCTCTAGGCGCCAGTCTTCCAACTCAGTTCGTGACAAAGCAAGCCCACCGGTCTGGGCTTGCGCAAGTAGGGATCTCGGAAAGCCGTCATCAACGGAACCCCGGCGCTCTGCCAGCACCTCAACAGCCGGCAAGGCCGCAAGACCCGGCGACGCAACCGCTGCCATTGTCGGCGAGCACAAAGTGCACACCAGCAATATCCGCCACGCCAACGATCTCCGTGAAGCGACCACCCTGAGCCTCGGTCAAGTCAACCAGAGCGTATTTCTTACAGCCAGCCGTTGGATACAGCAATCGACCTGTGCGTCATCATAACAGTTCGCAGCCTTGGAACGCGCTGTCGGGCGCATCCCGCACTCACCGAACCCGCCGACGCCCAAGAGCACGTCCCATCAGCGGGGCCGGAAGGAGCTCAGAATCCGTTTCCGACCGTCATCCAGAACAGTGGCTGCTGCTTTCGTGGGGCGAAAGCGGCAACCTCGACAATCCGGTTCTGCACAGGAGCGGCGGAGGCAAGCCGGGCGGTCTGCGGAGGCTTCTGGGCCAGAGACATTGGACGCCGGGGCGCGATCGAGGCCGTGGTCAGTTCGTGCGATGCGTTGGCGAGTTCGATCAGTATTGACGGTTCAGCCAATCCGGCCATGCCTGCAGCAGTCCGAACGTTCCAATGTCCCTCGTCTGCGTCTGAGGCCGTTGCTGCCCCCAGGACAAAAACACTTGCAAGCGCAATTTGCTTCACGGACGTCATGTTCATGGCCGGTCTCCTGTGAAAGATTTATGGCTCAAGATATATCATGAGACTTACACGTCAGTTAGTGGAATTCCTTTCGAGAGTCATCGAGCCGTGAATGAAATGGGCAAACTTGTTGTTGTCTCAAGCTCTCGCAGATACCGAACACACACGGCTCCAGATGGCGCTGAAGTTGGAGACGTCCGCGACGACCGCGGTCTGTGGCAAGACGTGATGGCTTGAACCAGCATGGGAGATTGTCATAACGAGCGAAGTCCGCACGAACGGTTTGGATTTGGCAAGATCAAGCAGCATGCACTGACCAGCAGGCCCCAGCAGAGCAACGGCGGGGCGCCACGCCGGCCAATCGCGGAGGACTGGAGACCCGAGCGGCGTAGCTGGACACCCGCATTAACTGGCTTTCGAATGTCGCCTTGAGAGGCATGAAGGCTGTTTCGGCCTTGTCGCGCGCCTGAAGGGCCGGATTCTGGCCCCAGTTGGCAGCCAGGTACCGATTTTGGTGCGGCACTCTGGATTGTAGACAAAGTCATGCTGCGGCGCGGGTTCGGTCACGGAAGATCAGCCAGTCGAAGTTGTAAACGATGTTGGCCTGATCCGGTCCCATTTGTTGGACCGCCGGATGGTGGAGTTTCCGGCCTGTTGAGCCTGCCCCCGATGTTGGACCGGCTCGCTGGCCGCTTCCAGGGGGTAATCGGGTCATCGCGGGCTGCATGCCGATGACCGATTGACGAGCGTTATCGGGGGCTTGTTGCTGCCGCGCCGCCGTTCGCTCTCCGTCACTTGCCGGTCTTGGTCTGGTGGCACCGCCGCCACGACGCGGATGCACCAACCATCTGGCTGCGCCGACGCATATCGCACTGCGCCCGGATGCGTTCGGGAGCCTAGGGAATCGGGGGCGCCTCGTGCGCTGCGGTCCCGCACAGGCCCGAAGCGTTACCCTGGCGGCGCCAACGGCGACGCCGAGCGGCGCACCACGAGTTCGATCGGCAGGTCCACATGCGCGCGCGCGCCGGATCCGGCGATCTGCGCGATGATGGTCTGAGCGGCAGTCTGCCCGATCTGCGCGGTCGGAATATGGACCGTGGTCAGCGGCGGCATCATGTGTGCGGACATGTCGATGTTGTCGATCCCAACGACAGAAAGCACCCCCGGCACGGCAAGGCCGCGGGAC
>JAPLOW010000106.1 GCA_026400555.1 Hyphomicrobiales bacterium | reverse complement strand
TCACAGGTTCGATCCCTGTCGCGCCCACCATTCTTTCAGAGGCGTCGCCCGGCCCGGCCGTCATTCACTCGGCAGGCGACTGTGCGGCCTGGTGTTTGGTCCCCTCCCGCGAAGCCGGCGGTGTACCCGAACCGATTCGCAGCAGCGAAAAGATGCCCGCCGCAGAAACCATGACCAGAAAGATGCGGATGATGTGCATGCTCGCCACAAAGGCAACCTCGGCATGGATCGCGAGCGCGATCAGGCTCATCTCAGCCAGACCGCCCGGCGAATAGGCCAGGATCAGCGTGGTCATCCGGTATCCGGCAAGCTGCGACACGATGAAGGCGAACAGCCCGGTCCAGAAAATCAGGATCAGCGTCGAACCGACCGAGAGCGCCAGGATGCGCATCACCATGCGCGTGGCGGTTCCGGCAAAACGGCAGCCGATGACGACGCCAAGAACCAGCTGCGCCGCATTGACGATCTCGAAGGCCGGCTTGAAGTCGCTCAGGCCGAGAACGTGGACGGCGGCGCTGACGAGCATGGGCCCCAGCAACGTCCGCGCCGGCAAGTTCAGCAGGTAGCCGAGGACCACGCCGGCAAGCCCGCAGCCAATGAGCCAGAACTCCTGCACGAGCGGCGCATCGAACACCGAGACAGAGCCAGCCGCGCGGTTGAGCGAGACGCCTTCGAGCCACTGGATGGCGAAAGGGATCGTCATCACGATGAACAGCAGCCGGGCGGCGTGGACCAGCGCGATCACGCGCGTGTCACCGCCGCGCTCCTCGCCAAGTTCGATCATCTCGACAAGGCCGCCGGGCATGCCGGAAAAGAAGGCCGTCGTGGCGTCGTAGCCGCCCACCTTCCTGAAATACAGGACAACGGTGAATCCGCAGGCCACCATGAACGCCATCAGCCCAAGCAAGGCCGGCCACCACTGCGGCAACTGTGCCACGACCGCCGGCGAGAAGCCCGAACCAAGCAGCACGCCGATGATCGCCGACATGGGCGGGCGGATCACGGCCGGGGCCGCAACCGGCAGCCTGAGCAGGGCCGCAACGGTGCATGTCATCATCGCGCCAAGCATGAACGGCAAAGGCAGGTTCAGCCGCTGGAACAGAAGGCCGGCAACCAGCCCCAGCGACAGCGCCAGGGCAAATTTGCCATAGGGGAAACGGCTGGGATGAAGGGAGGCGACGCCGCTGCGAAAATCGTCAAGCAAGCCGTTCAAGCGTCGGTTCCATCTGTTCGCCGTGACCGGCCTGTTTCAGCACAAAGTCGGCCTGCCGAAAAGGGAGCCGCCATGCGTGGCGGGATCGGGGGGGCTTGATTTGAGGGATGCAGCAGCGCGACACGACCCCCTCCCAGCTTGCTCTCAGCCGCGTCCGACCCGGCACAGCTGGTCAGCGGATGCTCCAGCCGCCATTCCACAACCCGAGCTGGGCGCTTTCGGCGGTTTGCATCGCGTCCTGCAGGTCCGCGCGCGTCGGCTCATCCGACCTCAGCCAGCCTTGCCTGACCATCATCTGCGCAAGATCACCCTCGCGCATCGTGCACGTTGCCAGCAGCCGCTCGCTGTTGAGCATGCGGCTCGTCCGGCAGCTCAATTCGTTCCGCCGCAAGGCGTTGTTCAGGGCCGCCCGCGCCTGCAGTCCGCAGGCGAACAGGCGGCGGTCCCGGTCAAAACAGACCGCGTCGCGGGCCGGACCGGTGACGCCTGCGAGGGTGACCGCCCAGTTGCCGGATGCAAAGCTGTGCGAATCGAGAACCTCATAGGGTGGCTTGAACGCAACGATCTCGCCGGTGGCGACGACAGGTGCCGGGGGAACTGTTTCGGCCAGCCTCTCCTCGATCTTCCTGCCCTCTCCCACAGGCAGGGCTGGCGTGACCGGCACGAACCGGTTTGCCTCGGTGCGCAAGGGTCCATGGCTGAACTGGAGGTACTGCCGGTCGGTGAAGCGGTACAGTTTGCTTCCCGTACCCCCGTCATGCCGTGCAGCCGGGGTCGGAGGGCCCGGACTTGGCCGGACAAACAGCAGGGCAGCCACAATCCCGCTGGCGCCGAGCGCTGCCGCCAGCAGAAGCCATACCTGTCGCCGCCTCACCATCTCCACATTGCCCTTGCGTGTTGCGGTCCGCAGGTGTGCGGCAATGCCCGGATGGCCCGCGGGACCGGTCGCAGCAAACGGTTGTCGCCGGAGGCCACGCCGCGCGCTGCGCATCCTGAAGCAGCTCGCCCGTAGCTGCAAGTCGCCGGAATGGCGAGGGGATTTGCCGGGTGCAGGCGGGGCAGTTTCAGGTTCTTGCGACTTGATATACGCCAAATTCCGGTTCATTTATGCGCGCCCACGACTTGGCGACAACGTTGCGTCAAGCATTCCAGATTCAGGGACACTCACACGCATGGCCCGTATTGTAATGGTTGGCTCCGGCTATGTCGGTCTGGTGTCTGGCGCCTGCTTCGCTGACTTTGGGCATGACGTGATCTGTGTCGACAAGGATCCGCAGAAAATCGAGCTGCTCAACCGTGGCGAAATTCCTATCTTCGAGCCGGGCCTGAAAGAGCTTGTCGCCAAGAACGTCGCGGCTGGCCGGCTGTCGTTCACGCTGAACCTGCCGGATGCGGTCGGGGGCGCGCACGCGATCTTCATCGCGGTCGGCACGCCGTCACGCCGCGGCGACGGCTTCGCTGACCTGACCTATGTCTATGCCGCCGCGCGCGAGATCGCGCTGGAGTTGAACGGTTATTGCGTCATTGTGACCAAATCGACGGTTCCGGTCGGGACAGGCGACGAGGTCGAGCGTGTCATCCGCGAGGCGCGCCCGGATGCGGATTTCGATGTCGTGTCAAATCCGGAATTCATGCGCGAAGGCGCAGCCATCCATGATTTCAAGCTGCCAGACCGCATCGTCGTGGGCGCCCTTGGCGAGCGCGCGCAGGAGGTTATGCAGGACATCTACCGGCCGCTGTTCATCAACCGCTCGCCGATCCTGTTCACCGACCGACGCACATCGGAACTGATCAAGTACGCTGCCAACGCCTTCCTGGCGACGAAGATCACCTTCATCAACGAAATGGCGGACCTGTGCGAGGCCGTTGGCGCCGATGTCCAGC
>JAPLOW010000036.1 GCA_026400555.1 Hyphomicrobiales bacterium | reverse complement strand
CGCTTGAACAAGGAGGTGAAGCGCCGCGCTGATGTGGTCGGCGCTCGTCGGGCCATTCTTCCACTGGAAGAATGGCTTTGTCCTCCTCAATCCCGAACGAAGAGTCGATCCTGCGCCTGCTCGGTGCCGTCCTGTTCGAGCAGAATGACGACGGGCAGAGCCAACACCGCTACATGATGGTCCAGGTATTCAGCCAGATTGATACCGCCCGGATCGACCCGCTTCCAAGCATGACCACACAGGCCGCCTGACCGATGATCCAGAATGGCCATCCCGCACATGACACCAGCTTGACGGATGCTACCGTAGCGGTTGGCCATCGTGATGGGAATGGCGACCTTGTTCTGCGGCCAGCGGACGAAGCCGATTCACAGGGTAACCGTCTCGTTCCACGCTGCCTCGTAGCGGTGCTGGTCCTGATGATCGTCACCCGGTCGGGTCCACCCCGCGGGGATGTTTCGGCTCCCGTTTCGCACTCTGCTGATCATCCTTGCCCTGGCGGCTCCCGCAACCGCACTCGAAGTGACGGGCATTGCGCGCGTGGTCGACGGTGACACTTTGAACATCGAGGGTCTGGGCGTACGCTTGCACGGCATCGATGCGCCGGAGACAGCGCAGCGCTGCCGGGATGGGCAAGGCCGCGACTACGCCTGCGGCGAGAGCGCCACTGCCCGCTTGCGCGGGCTCGCAGAGAACCGGCGGGTGACCTGCGAGGGCCATGAATTCGACCAATACAAGCGCTTCGTCGCCGTCTGCCGCCTGGGATCCGTCGACGTCAACCGCATCATGGTTGCCGAAGGGCATGCCTGGGCCTTCGTCCGGTTCAGTCAGGATTACGTCGCGATCGAGCAGGAGGCGCGCGTTGCCCGGCGTGGCGTATTTGCAGCCGCCAACCAGGCGCCCTGGGACTTCAGATCGGTTGCGTGGTCCGCAGCCCTGGAGTCGGCCAGGCCACCGCGCTCCAACTGCCCGATCAAGGGGAACGTCTCGCGCTCTGGCGAGCGGATCTACCACATGCCCTGGCAGCGCGATTACGGGCGCATCCGCATGGACCAAGGCGAGGGCAAGCGCTGGTTCTGCGATGAGAACGAGGCGATTGCTGCCGGGTGGCGGAAGGCTGCGCGGTAGGGCCAGCGTGCTCTTGCGGACGCACGTCCTCCCGGCAACCAGCCCAGTCCGTGGCGCTTGAGAGTGCGGTATCACGTCATCAAGCTCTCCGGTACTGGTACGGCATCCAGTTCACGACGCCCGGCGCAGGCGGCTCAGCGGTTTCACTGATCAAGGAAGCCATCGCCAACGGAGAGCTCTTCCGCGCGCATGCCTCCGAGCTCGCTTTCGCCCGCCAGGACATCGAGCACCGCACGACCAAGGCCACCTAGACAGCGCCCATCGCTGCACCCACGTCCCGGTACCACAAACCCCGGCGATACACTCAGGGCTGGATTAAACCTGTGAGCAAGATCACCAGCGTCCTACTCGAAAGGATCTTATCGCTGGCTACCAACGGAAACCGCCCCGACGTTGCACACGCAAAATTCTGCTTTCCACGTGGTGGGTCGCTGAACCAGCGGAGAGAATTTCGCGCAAACAATGCGAGATCGTCGGAGAAACACCATGGATGAAAGCACGTTGCTGCAAGTGATCCTTGTTATCGAGAATTATCTTTCGCACCTTGGCTTCGGATCGGAAGGAGTGCGTGCCGCGCAGGCCCGAGGCTGGGTGGATCAGTCTGGTCGGGCGACAGAGGAGGGAAAGCAGCTTGTTCTCGCCATCGCCGACCAGGTTGGTACCAGATCCGCTTTGAGGAACCTCGTTTAGGCCCACCTGCGATGCCTCAGCGCGATTTCTCACGAAACTAAAGCTTGCGGAGAGTTTTCTTTGTTCGTTAAGCGGGCACGTTGAGACACAGCGGTGAGGATGACCAGCCCTACCGAAAAGACCGGCTGAACTGTTACCGCGTTGACGGCCTCGACGCCAGCATAGGTTTTAGTGTCCTGCTTGAGAGCGTGATAGGCGGCGGATGCGGGCTTTGGTGTTTTTTCATGATGTCTAGTGCAATCTAAACGAAGCGGCTTTGAAAACTACCGGATCATCCTGCGCCTTCTTCGAACGGATCAAGCCGGAAACCCAAAGAATCCATCCCTCGACGTGCGCCACGGTGCGTTCGGGCGGCGACAGTTCGGGCTTGAGGAACGGCGCGAGCGTGCTGTCGCCATCGGCATGGGAAAGCCAGGCAGCGATGGTGAAGGCGTCATGCTGATCGCCGGTTCGGTCCTCGCGGGCGAAGCTGTGTGACCAAAGGGCGGGATAGACCTCGGCGATCGCCGAACGCCCTGCCGGAATGTCCCAGCCATCGAAAGGCCAGAAGTGCACACGCGGCCCGAGGCGCTGGCGGATGAAACGCAGCCAGGGAATCCCCGCATGGGTGGATTTTGCCACCTGCCCTTGAACGTCGAAGTGAAAGACGGATTTCGCGCCACCTGCCCTTTCCTCGGTCAAGCGCCGCCAGCGGGCGTTGCCCGTGCGCTTCGCGCCGTTCCCCTCGCTGCCGTCGCGCACGAAACCGACATGGACATGATCGTCGTCGGTCAGCCAGTGGCGCTGGACCTCGTCGAGGAAGCGCGGCCAGTCAGGCAACGGCCCATGCATTTCGAAGTAGCGCAGCGGCAAGAGAAGCCGTGGTCGATGTCCACCAGCGTGGGAACATCTTCGGCCAGCAGCTAAACCAGCCACTTGGCGATGTCCTTGCGGGGCCAGTCTGTGCGCGAGTTAGGCGGCGGTCGAACGTCCACAGGATGCCCATCGCCCTTGGCCTGACAGGCG
>JAPLOW010000198.1 GCA_026400555.1 Hyphomicrobiales bacterium | reverse complement strand
ATTGGGCCGACCTGGCGGCAGGCCAGCGAGATGTCCGAGACCTCTTCGGCCACGCCGAACATGCCGGCGACGCCGCCCTTCTCGGGCGCGGTGTAATGGCAGGCAACGCCCTCGACGGCCGGATCGTCCATGCCGTAGACGGCCAGCTTGTCGTCCGGCGTCAGCATCTTCCACACCGTCGACTTCTTGAAGATCAGGTCGGGATCGTCATTGGCCTGCGCCTGCGCCGCCATGCCAAGGCTGCCGGCGAGCGCGGCCCAGAGAAATGCGGTCTTCAGGGCGCGAACTGACATGGGGCCATCCTTCGTTACCACCCTCACATGGTGGCCTCGGCGCCGCTTTTGTAGAGGGTCAGGCGCGATTGCCTGCGCCCGGGTGCGGGCTGCCTGCGGCGCGGAAAACCGACAGGAATCGCCCGATCACGGGGCGCGGATGCCGAACATCGCCGAAGATGCCTTGACGCGCTGTGCCAGCCGCTTCACGCTGTGATCAGAGCGCCCGAGCGCCGAAAACCATGCAAGATCAGGGGAGCAGCTTCATGAAACGTCGTGACTTTCTCAAGACCGGCAGCCTCGCCGTCGCAGCCACGTCCGCCATCGCCGCGCCGGCCATCGCCCAGTCGATGCCGGAGGTGAAATGGCGCCTGACCTCCAGCTTCCCCCGGTCGCTCGACACCATCTTCGGCACCGCCCAGACGCTGGCAAAATACATGGCCGATGCGACCGACGGCCGCTTCCAGATCCAGACATTCCCGGCCGGCGAAATCGTGCCCGGCCTGCAGGCGCTGGATGCTGTCTCCACCGGCACGGTCGAATGCGCGCACACGCCGACCTATTTCTATGTCGGCAAGGATCCGATCCTTGGCCTCGGGACGGGCGTACCCTTCGGCCTCAACGCACGCCAGCAGCATTCCTGGTGGTATTTCGGCGGCGGCGAGAAGCTGGTCAACGAGGCGCTGGCCAAGTTCAACACCTACTCGATCCCGGCCGGCAATTCCGGCTGCCAGATGGGCGGCTTCTTCCGCAAGGAGCTCCAGACGCCGGATGATCTCAAGGGGCTGAAGTTCCGCATCGGCGGCATGGGCGGCCAGGTGCTGGCGCGCCTCGGCGTGGTGCCGCAACAGATCGCGGCGGGCGATGTCTACCCGGCGCTCGAGCGCGGGACGATCGACGCCGCCGAATTCGTCGGACCTTACGACGACGAAAAGCTCGGCTTCAACAGGGTGGCCAAGTACTACTATTATCCCGGCTGGTGGGAGGGCGGTGCAATGCTGCACCTCGTCGTCAACCAGGCCGAGTGGAACAAGCTGCCGAAGCACTATCAGGCAATCCTGTTCCAGGCCTGCGAGGCGGCCAACAACTGGATGCTCGCCAAGTATGACGCGGTAAACCCGCCGGCGCTTCGGCGGCTCGTGGCCGCCGGCACCGAACTTCGCCCCTTCCCGCAATCGATCATGGAAGCATCGCTGAAAGCCTCCAACGAGTATTTCGCGGAGTTGTCATCCCGCAACGAGAGCTTCAAGCGGGCCTATGATTCGATGGTGGCGTTCCGGGGCGAAACCCTGCTGTGGTGGCAGGTCGGCGAGTTGTCCTACGACGCCTTCATGGCGCGCACGCGCGGCAGGGCCTGATCGGGGCAGGCGTTCCGGTCGCACCGATGGACAATCCCGCGAACGGGCTGGCCGCTCCAGACGACAAGCTCAAGCTGGAGCGGTTCTTGCCGTACCGGCTGGTGGTGGCGGCCACGCTGGCCAGCCGCGCGCTGGCCCGCATCTACAGCCGCCATTTCGGCATCGGCATTCCGGAATGGCGGGTGATCGCCATGCTCGGCCAGTTTGACCGCCTGACGGCGCGCGACGTGGGCGAGCTGTCCCACATGCACAAGACAAAGGTTTCGCGCGCGGTGACCGAACTGGTCGAGCGTGGCTTGCTTGAACGCACGCCAAACCGCGACGACCGGCGCGAGGCCTTCCTGACGCTCAGCGCGCCGGGGCGCCGAATACGACCAGGTCGCGCCGATGGCCCTCGCATTCGAACGGCGGCTGATGGACGACGTGCCAGCGGCGGAGATGCAGGTGTTCGAACGCGTGCTGTCGACCCTGACAGAGCGCGTGCGCGTGCTGTCTGCCGGCTTCACGGCGGCGGACGACTGACTTTTTTGCGCAACGCCGCGCAAACATACTTCCGCTTTGTTTACCATCTGTTATCCAACGGGTCGCAAACCTCCCAATCGGTTTGAAGCGCGGCTGAATCGATACAGAGCGGTTTTTGATGGTCATCCGTCTTCGTCAGTTTGCCCTTGCGGTGGCAATCGTGGCCGTTCCGGCAATCGCCGCGGCCCAGTCACCGCAATGTGACGCTTGGCGCGGCGAGCTGTCGCGTCTGGAGCGTGGCGGCGGCGGCTCACCGCGGGCCGCGGCTGACGCCGCGCGCGTGGGTGCGGCGCTCGGGCGGGCCCAGGCGGCCTTCTCCTCGATGAAATGCGACGGCTCTTGGGTCTTCCAGCAGCAGCCGCCGCAATGCGCCGCGCTGCGCAGCGAGATCGGACAGCTTCGGGCCCAGTACTCCGCGCTCCAGCAGCAGGGCGGGGGCGGCAACGAGAACCGGCGGCGCGCGCTGGCGGCCGCGATCAACGACAATTGCCGGGCGGGCGTCTACCGCACCGAGCCGGTCACCCCGTCGCAGCAGCAGCCGCGCACCCTGTTCGAGGCGTTGTTCGGAGTGCCCGAACGCGCCCAGCCGCGCGGCGGCATGCCGGAACTGGACGGGTCGATCCTCGATCCGCCGGACGGCGAAAGACGCGAGAATTCGTGGGGTTCAGGCCGCCCTGTCTGCGTGCGGACCTGCGACGGCTTTTTCTTCCCGCTCGCCAACAGCCCCGGCGGCTCCGATGGGCAGGATGAGATGTGCCGCGCGCTTTGCCCTGCCGCCGAGACCGAAGTGTTCTACATGGCCGGCGATGGCGATATCCAGAACGCCTCACGCAGGGGCGGCGGCACCTATGCCGGCCTCGCCAATGCGGGCCGCTACCTCAAGCAGTTCGACGCGTCGTGTTCCTGCCGCAAGCCCGGCCAGAGTTGGGCGCAGGCGCTTCGGGACGCCGAGTCGATGCTCGATCGCCGGCGCGGCGACGTGCTGGTGTCCGAACAGCGCGCTGCCGAGATGTCGCGCCCGCGCACCGAAACACCGGCCCAGGCCACGCAGCGCACGCGCCGCGAGGAGGAACGCCTGCGCCGCCAGCAGGCCGTCGCCCCGCAAGCCCCGGCATCAGATGTCGCCGCGGAAGAGGCGGCGCGCCGCGCCATCGATGAAGCCGGCCGGAATGCGCCGACCGCCGGCACCGCTTCCGCAGGCATCGGCCCGAGCAATCTCGGCACAGGTACGGTGGCAGCCAATCAGGGCGAACGGCGCGAACTGACCAGCCCGTCCGGCGAGAAGCGCATGGTGCGCATCGTTGCGCCCAATCTAGCGCCGGCCATCCAGTAGCGTTCAGGCCGTCTTGCCGGCCAGCCGCGCAAGCAGCCGCTCCCGCCCGATCATCGGCAGCAGCGGCGCAAGTTCCGGCCCATGCTCCCGACCGGTGAGCGCAAGCCTCAACGGCATGAACAGCGCCTTTCCCTTTGCGCCGGTGCTGGCCTTGATCGCCTCCGTCCATATCTTCCAGCTGGCCGCATCGAGAGGCCCGTTCGGCAAGGCTGCGATCGCGGCGAAGGCAAAAGCTGCATCGGTGATCACCGGGACCGCGGGCCCGTTCACCACGGACCACCAGTCCTTTGCCTCGCCGAAGCTGGAGAGGTTCCCGCGAACTGCAACCCAGAACGCCTCGCCGCCATCCACACCGAGCTGCGCGAGGCGCGGGGCCGCCGCCTGATAGCTCATCTGATGCAGTGTGCGGGCGCTCAGATGCAATAACTCCGCCTCATCGAACTTCGCAGGCGCGCGCGAGACATGCGCCAGATCGACAAGCTGGGCCAGTTCCTCAAGGCTTTCGACGGGACGGACCGCATCAGCGGAGCCAACCAGAACCGCCAGCGCCGCCACGGCCAGCGGCTCGATTCCCGCATCGCGCAAGGAGGCCAGCGACAAATGGCCGAGGCGCTTCGATAACCCCTCCCCGCTCGCGGTCGTCAGCAGGTTATGGTGCGCGAACACCGGCAGCGTGCCGCCGAGCGCTTCGATAATCTGGATCTGCACCGCCGTGTTGGTGACATGATCCTCGCCGCGAATGACGTGGGTAATGCCCATGTCGATGTCATCGACCACCGACGGCAACGTGTAGAGATAGGCGCCGTCACCCCGAATCAGCACCGGGTCGGAAAGCGAGCCGCAGTCGACATGCGCGTCGCCGCGCACCAGATCGGACCAGGCAACCGGCCGGGACTCCAGCAGGAAGCGCCAATGCGGCTTGCGCCCTTCCGCCTCGAAGCCGGCCCGCTCCTCCGCCGTCAACTTCAGCGCCGCGCGGTCGTAGATCGGCGGCAGGCCGCGGGCAAGCTGGCGCTTCCTGCGGCGGTCGAGTTCGTCCGGACTCTCGTAACACGGATAAAGCCGGCCCATCCGGCGCAGCTTGTCAGCGGCAGCGTGATAGAGCGCGGTCCGGGCCGACTGGGCATACTCGGCGTGGGGATGAATGCCGAGCCAGCCGAGGTCCGCCGCAATGGCCTCCGCAAACGCCGCCGTCGAGCGTTCCTTGTCCGTGTCGTCATAGCGCAGAATGAAGTGGCCCTGGTGCTTGAGGGCGAACAGCCAGTTGAACAAAGCGGGCCGGGCATTGCCGATGTGAAGGCGGCCGGTGGGCGACGGCGCGAAGCGGACGGTCGGAGGGTGTACAGATGTCATGCCCGCGTTATGGCGAAGGCTGCGGCATGGCGCAACCACCACCAGGTTCAGCCGCGCCTGAACCGCCGGTCCGGTGCCAGAAGATGAGCGTCCCGCTGGTCCTCGGACCGGCTGGCCCGGTACAGCAGAACCTTGAACAGGCCGGCCAGCACAATGAAATGGACGGCGATGATCAGGCCAAAGCCGACCACGCGTGACTGCGGATCAAGCTTGAGGCCGGGCGTGTCGAGATAGACATCGGGTGTGCCGAAGCGGCCGGGCACAATCACGAAGCGGACCCGCTGAGCCGGCATCACCGCCTCGTACTGCGCCGGCAGCACGGTTGCCTGATAGCGTTCGCCGGCATGGCTGAACCGCAGCATGTAGTGCCGCGAAGAGCGTGAGCCGCGTCTGATCACTTTCTCGGTGACGACTTCGCTGACGAAGCTGCGCGCACCGTAAAGCCCATTGGCCCGGAAGGCAGAATCCGCCACAAACCCGAACATCAGGCCCAGAATAATGGCCGCGAACACCGCCCCCATCACGTTGAACGGCTGCTCCAGGTCCTGGCGGTGATCCCAGATCCAGCTCACGTGCCCTGTACTCCCGCGCCGTGGCGCCCATGCCACAACGCCATGCTGGCACGGAGGCCTTGCGCGGCGCTTAAGCGGACGCGGTTTCGCCGATCACGGTGAACGCGCCGTCAAGCTTTGGCCTGTCAGAAGTCCACGACATCGAGCCGCGCCGCACCCTGCGGCGCCGGACCGTTGGCGGCGGGAAGATAGGGCCCGGCGCCCGGATCGCGGAAGCGGTTGACGATCGGGTAGCGCCGGTCGCGGCCAAAGGACCGCCGGGTGACCTTAACTCCCGGCGCAGCCTGCCGGCGCTTGTATTCGGCCAGATAGAGCAGGCGTTCGACCTTCTTGACCACATCGAGGGCATGCCCGCGCGCGACGATGTCGGCCACGCGCATCTCCTGCTCGACCAGACAGGTGAGGATGTCGTCCAGAACCTCGTAGGGCGGAAGCGAGTCCTGATCTTTCTGGTTTTCGCGCAGTTCCGCCGTTGGAGCCTTTGTGATGATGTTTTCGGGGATCACCACACCGTCCGGCCCGCGCGCGCCCTGCGGCTTCCAGCGGTTTCGCAATGCGCTGAGCCGGTAGACCTCCATCTTGTAGAGGTCCTTGATCGGGTTGAAGCCGCCATTCATGTCGCCATAGAGCGTGCAGTAGCCGACCGACATTTCGGACTTGTTGCCTGTGGTGATCACCATCGGGCCGAACTTGTTCGACACCGACATGAGGATGGTGCCGCGCGCCCGGCTCTGCATATTCTCCTCGGTGATATCGGCATCGCGGCCCGTAAACAATGGCGCGAGCACCGACTGGAAACCCGCCACCACCGGCTCGATCGGCACGATTTCATAAGTCACCCCAAGCGCCCTCGCGCACTCGAAGGCGTCCTTGAGACTGTCCTGCGAGGTATAGCGATAGGGCATCATCAGGCAGCGCACCCGCTCCGGTCCGAGCGCATCGACGGCCATGGCCGCGCAGATGGCTGAGTCGATTCCGCCCGACAGCCCCAGAACAACGCCCTTGAAGCCGTTCTTGTCGACATAGTCCTTGAGGCCGAGCGTGCAGGCGGCATAGTCAGCCTGCTCGCCCTCCTCGACGATGGCGCGGTCGCCTTCAGCGCAGCGCCAGCCGCCGGCGTCGCGCACCCAGCGGGTCAGCACGACAGCCTCGCGGAAGGCGGGCAGCTGGCTGGCCAGCGAGCGGTCGGCATTCAGCACGAAGGAGGCGCCGTCGAAAACGAGTTCATCCTGCCCGCCGACCTGGTTGAGGTAGACCAGCGGCAGCCCGCTTTCGACCACGCGCGGCACGGCCACCGCTATGCGCTCGTCACGGACGCCGCGCCGGTAGGGCGAGCCATTCGGGGAGAGCAGGATTTCGGCCCCGGTCTCGGCGAGGCACTCGACCACTTCGGTTTCCCAGATATCCTCGCAGATCGGCAGGCCGATGCGCACGCCGCGCAATGTCACGGGGCCCGGCAATGGCCCTGGCTCGAACACGCGCTTCTCGTCGAACACACCATAATTCGGCAGATCGACCTTGAACCGGACCGATTGAACCCGCCCACCGTCAAGCAGCGCATAGGCGTTGTAGAGCTTGCCCGCTTCGACCCAGGGCAAGCCGATCAGGATCGCAGGCCCGCCATCGGCCGTTTCGGCGGCAAGTTCATCGCAAGCCTTGCGGCAGGCGTCCTGGAAGGCGGGCTTCAGCACCAGATCTTCGGGCGGATAGGCCGAAAGGAACAATTCAGGCAGCATCAGGGCATCAGCGCCCATCGCCGCAGCCTGCGCGCGGGCAACGCGGGCTCTGTCGGCATTGCCGGTAGGGTCGCCGACCACCGGGTTGAGCTGGGCAAGGGCAAGGGCAAGCGTCTGTGTCATGCTCCCGATGTAGCGCCCAGGCCCAAAACCGGCAACGGGGCGACCGGCATGACTGCCAACCGCCCCGCGACGAAAACGCAGAACCAGACCTGAGGTTCAGTTGCAGACGCGGACGCGGCGCACCTCGTAGGTCCAGCTGTCCAGCCAGACCTTCTGGCGGCGCAACTCGCATACAACCGGGCGATCTTCATAGACGACAGGTGGCGCGGCATAATAGGCTGGGGCCGGCCGATAACGCGGCGGCGGAGGGGGCAAATCCTCGTAGCCATAGCCGTAGGCCGGTCGGGCCCCAGCGGCCAGCGCACTCCCGGCCAGCGCCCCGAGGGCGAGTCCGCCAATCAGGCCGGCAGCGACGTCGCCCCCGCGATAGCGATGGCCATAGCGCCAGTCGGCGCTCGCGGAGGTCGCGGCCATGCTCACGCCGGCGGCGATGACAGCTGGGCCAAGCAGTCCAACCTTGGTCATTCGTGCCAACATGCTTCATCTCCTGTTGTTCAAAGCCAGTGCGGGAACAGTGATCATTATGACGGCAGACCCTGTATTTTCCCTGAATGAAGTGTGGCCGAGACAAGGCAGGACCGCCGCGACCGGTTAACCCTTTGTTAGGTCAGCGTTTACCTGCCGTTAGGGTTACTGAGCGATAAACGACGTCATCGGCCACCTGCGCTGATTTGCGGAGCAACCTCGATGCGTACTCGTCTCATGGCCATGGCGGCGGCCGCCACTGTCAGCGCCCTCACCTTC
The DNA here is from genome assembly GCA_026400555.1 of Hyphomicrobiales bacterium. Taxonomy (GTDB): domain Bacteria; phylum Pseudomonadota; class Alphaproteobacteria; order Rhizobiales; family Beijerinckiaceae; genus Allobosea. Next base: position 2,376 of record JAPLOW010000198.1, on the reverse strand, counting down.
GGGGGCAGTCCCGCGCACGCAGCCGACTATCCGGTGCTCCGCGGCACGAGCTCGCCAAGCCTGCCCCCGCCGCCGCAGCTTCAGGATGACCCTTCGCCCTGGGAAGGGTTCTATCTCGGCGGACTGGCCGGCTACAACGCCGTCGCCTTCGATCCGGGTAACAGCGCCGCGCGGATGGTGCGCAACGGGCCGCTGTTCCGCAACACCTACTACGAGACACAGGGCGCCTCGAGCAATCTGCAGATTCCCGCCTACAGCGCACGCGGCACCATGTTCGGCGGTTTCGCGGGCTACAACATGCAGGTCGGCGAGGTCGTGGTCGGCCTTGAAGTCGACTACAACCGCATTGGCCGCACCGGCAGCGCGAACGGCGGCGACATCGGACGCCGCTTTGTCAACACCGACCAGTCGCAGCGCGCGAATGTGACCCTTTCGGGATCATCTTCGACACGCCTTGATGATCTGGTCACCCTGCGTGCCCGCGCTGGCTACGTGATGGGCAACCTCATGCCGTATGTCACCGGCGGCCTCGCCATCGGCTATGGGCGGACGAGCACGACCACGCGCGCCGATGTCGGCCTGCAGGACAGCGTCGGCGGCAACGGCACCGGCGTCTGGGCTGCCGAAGTCCCCGCCGTCGGCAGCCCGGAGACGCTTGTCAACGCCCGCAAGAACGCCTTCATGGCCGGCGTCACGGCTGGCGCGGGCATGGAAGCGATGTTAGGCGGCCTGATCCTGCGCGGCGAATACCTCTTCACCCGCCTCGCAACCCAGGGCGGCGTCGCCATCGACGTCAACCAGGGCCGCGTCGGCGCCGGCGTCAAATTCTAAGCCCGCCCATCCGCACCGCGGCGTCAGTCAGACCCAGCCGGTCCGGTCTCAGATCCTGAGGACGCTGACCTTGCGGTCGAGGGTCCGGCGCAGGCGCACCGGCCACAGGTGAACGATCGACAGCAAGGGACGCTCGAAGAACGCCGGACAGCGCGCGGACCCGGACTGCCCAAAGAGAGCGGCAGGTCCGCCAGCATGCGTTACTCGGCGGCCTCGACCTCGGGCCTGCCCTTGGCCATACGTTCCTTCTTGATCAGCTCCGCGACCAGAAATGCCATCTCCAGCGCCTGTTCCGCGTTGAGGCGCGGATCGCAGGCGGTGTGGTAGCGGTCCGACAGGTCGACGTCGGAGATCGAGCGCGCCCCGCCGGTACATTCCGTGACGTTCTTGCCGGTCATCTCGAGATGGATGCCGCCGGCATAGGTGCCCTCGGCATTGTGGACAGCGAAGAAGGCCTTCACCTCGCTCAGGATCAGGTCGAACGGACGGGTCTTGTAGCCGGAGCCGGCCTTGATCGTGTTGCCATGCATTGGATCGCATGACCACAGCACATTGCGCCCTTCCCGCTTCACCGCACGCACCAGCGCGGGCAGATGATCGAAGACCTTGTCGGCGCCGAAACGCGCGATCAGCGTCAGACGTCCGGCCTCGTTGCTGGGGTTCAGCATGTCGATCAGGCGGATCAGATCGTCGGGCTTCAGCGTCGGGCCGCATTTCAGGCCAATCGGATTCTTGATGCCCCGGCAGAACTCCAGATGCGCATGGTCCTGCTGGCGGGTGCGGTCCCCGATCCAGATCATGTGCCCGGAGGTGTCGTACCAGTCTCCGGTGGTGGAATCGACGCGCGTCATAGCCTGCTCGTAGCCGAGCAGCAAGGCTTCGTGACTGATGTAGAAATCTGTCGTCCGGGTTTCGGGATGGGCCTCCGGGTCGATTCCGATGGCGCGCATGAAGTCGAGCGTTTCGGTGATGCGTTCCGCCAGCTCACGGTATCGCCCGCTCTGATGGGTGCCCGACACAAATCCAAGCATCCAGCGATGGGCATTGTCGAGGTTGGCGTAGCCGCCCGTCGCAAAGGCGCGGATCAGATTGAGCGTCGCCGCCGACTGCCGGTAGGCCATGAGCTGGCGCTGCGGATCGGGCACCCGGGCCTCCGCCGTGAAAGCGATGTCATTGATGATGTCGCCGCGGTAGCTCGGCAGCTCGACGCCGTTGATCGTTTCCGTGTTGGCCGAACGCGGCTTGGCGAACTGGCCAGCCACGCGGCCAACCTTCACAACCGGCGACGAGCCGGCAAAGGTCAGCACGACAGCCATCTGCAGGAACAGGCGGAAGAAATCCCGGATGTTGTCCGCCGAATGCTCCTCGAAGCTCTCGGCGCAATCCCCTCCCTGAAGCAGGAAGGCCTCGCCGGCCGCGACCTTGCCCAACGCCCGCTTGAGCTTGCGCGCCTCGCCCGCAAAAACCAGCGGCGGAAACCCGGCAAGCTGCTTCTCGACAGAGGCCAGCGCAGCCTGATCCGGATACTGCGGGTTCTGCTGAATC
>JAPLOW010000249.1 GCA_026400555.1 Hyphomicrobiales bacterium | reverse complement strand
GGTCCGGACGGATCGGCCTCAGATCGCATCCGCCCCCGTCTCGCCGGTGCGGATGCGGATCGCTTCCTCCACCGTAGATACAAATATCTTGCCATCTCCGATCCGGCCCGTCTGGGCCGCGGATTTGATCGCCTCGATGGCCTTTTCGAGCAGGTCGTCGTTCAGCACGATCTCGATCTTCACCTTGGGCAGGAAGTCGACGACATATTCCGCGCCGCGGTAAAGCTCGGTGTGGCCCTTCTGGCGGCCGAAGCCTTTGGCCTCGATCACCGTGATGCCCTGCAGGCCGATCTCCTGGAGGGCTTCCTTCACTTCATCGAGCTTGAAGGGTTTGATGATTGCTTCAATTTTCTTCATGGTCCACCCGCTTTGCCCAAAGGCGACGTTCGAGCACGATTGTCATACCATCCGGCACAGGGCAAGCCAGACGAAGCGCCAACAGAGCTGCATAAAGGCTCCGCTTGTGCCGATTAAACCAGCGGCAATATGATCAAAAAAGAGGCAATGCGCTCTTTATTCGATGTTCCACGCGAACTCGTGAACGGGTTGGCGCTTCACGCAAACCCATCCTGGTGTACGAAAAACAATTGGTCGAGGGGGCTTGGCCGCAGCTCGGGGTCCGGAATGTCCATCAAGCAGATCGTTTTTGGGTTCGTGGCCGGCGCGCTCGCCGTGCTGGTCTTCCACCAGTGCATGGTGCTGGCGCTGCATCTTCTGGGGTTCATCCCCAATTTTCCCTGGTCGATGCGTCCGATTCCGCCATGGGGCGTTCCGGCGATCCTCAACCAGATGTTCTGGGGCGGGCTGTGGGGCATCCTCTTCGCGCTTATCGGCAGCCGCATTCCGCTTGGCAGCGACCTGGCCCGCGGCGCAGTGTTCGGCCTTCTTGGTCCGTGGCTGCTCGGTAACGGCGTGCTCGTGCCGCTGTTCAAGGGCGGCAACATGCTGTTTGGCCTGAACCCGCAGAACATGTGGCGCGGAGCCTTGATCGGCACAGCCTTCGGCATCGGCATCGCCGTTTTCATACGGGTCTTCCGGGGGCGATGAATCGATTGCGACGAACTGCCGCCACGTGAGCCCCTATACTGGAAGGGCACATGAGTGGGTGCGGATGATCGCGCACCCCTGCTATAAGGCCAGTGCGTCACAGGGCTACTCGTCCAGAGCGAACCCCGATGCTTTCACGATCGGTGCCCAGAGTTGCCGCTCTCGCTCGAGATAGGCGCGGTAGGACTCTGCCGTTGTCGACGCGGGCTCCATGCCGATCTGCGCAAGCGCGGCAATGATGTCGGGGCTGCCGACCGCATCGCGTAAGGCAGCATTGACCCGGGTCACACGATCACCGCTGGTTCCTTTGGGCAAGAAAATGCCATACGCCTCGGTGCTAACCACGGACGGGAACCCCTGTTCCGCAAATGTCGGAACGTTCGGCAGAAATTTGGACAGGGTCGAGTTCGCGACAGCCGGCATACGCAACACTGGATTGGCAATCTGCGGCAGGAAGTCTCCCAAAACGGTGATGCAGCGAGGCAGATGTCCGCCAATCAGGTCGGTGATCGCCGGAGCCGAGCCCCTGTAGGGTACATGCGTCGGCGTGATGGCAGCAGCCCGCAGGACCGTAGTGTCCGAGGACGCGGTGGAAATTTCCGCCGTTCTGGCGGTGTAACCGGGGTGGTCATCGAGGACGTCGGTTTATGGTGGAGTTGCGAGCTTCAACCACGGACCGAGGAGAACCCCGATGACCGAGACCAACATGCCC
>JAPLOW010000190.1 GCA_026400555.1 Hyphomicrobiales bacterium | reverse complement strand
TGCATTTCGCCGGGAAGGACGCCCAACTGAATTTCACGGCGAACTCGAGCATCAGCCTCACCGCCCCGCGCTCCGGGACGATGGCTGGCATTCTGATTTCGGAAGACCGCAATAACTCCACCGGCCTCTTGCATCAGATCATGAGCAATGATGCGCGCACGCTGCTGGGGACGATCTACCTGCCGCGCGGTCGGTTGCATGTCGGCGCCAACAAGCCGGTGGCCGACCAGTCAGCGTACACGATCGTGGTCGCCAGGCAGTTCAGCCTGGCGCAGGGACCGACCATGGTGCTGAACACCAACTACAGCGCAACCGACATCCCGGTGCCCGATGGCGTTGGCCCGCTGTCCGGCAAGACGGTCCTGTCGAACTGAGGCACAGATCCAGAGCCTGCGCGCCGGAGCGAGGGTGAGATCAGCGTTGCCGCAACAAGGAGCGATCCGGACGACAGTCCGGATCCACAGTCTCAAGACCTTGGAATCGGCGGGTCGTGCAGATGGCCTTGTGTTCAACTGGCCTTGCGGACTGGCGGGGCGACGACCGGCGCTGCCTGCTGCGCCGCGGCCTGTTCTTTCAGGAGCCGCGTGATGCCATCGATGCTGCCCGGCATCGCGAACAGGTAGCCCTGCAGGTAGTGGCACCCGACCGTACGCAGGAAGCGCTGCTGTTCGGCGCTCTCGACGCCTTCCGCTGTGACCTTGAGTCCGCTCGCGCGGGCCAGCGCCACGATCGCCTGGATGACGACGGCGGATTTGACGTTCGCGACATTGTCGACGAAGCTCTTGTCGATCTTGACCTTGTCGACTGGTATTTTCAGCAGATAGGTCAGGCTCGAATAGCCGGTGCCGAAATCATCGAGCGCGATCCGGATTCCGGCCTCGCGCAGCACATTGATGTTGCACGTTGCGGCCTCGAAATCGTCAATGAACGACCCTTCGACGATCTCAAGCTCAACCCTGTAAGGAGCGATGCCGACCCGTGCCACCAGTTCGAGAACCCGCATAGCGAAATCGGGCCTGCGCAGCTGTGTCGCCGAAATGTTGATGCTGACCGGCAGGGACTTCCAGTTGAGCGCATCGCGGCAGGCCCGTTCCAGAACCCACCAGTCAAGCTGCTCCAGCAATTCTGGCGTATTGAAGTTGGCGAGCGTCTCGCTGGCGCCAAGGAGGCCCCGCCTGGGATGTTCGTGGCGCAACAGCGCCTCGACACACTCCAACGCGCCGGTGCGAGCCACCACCTGCGGTTGGTACAAGAGCGTCAGCTCGCGTGTCCTGATGGAGCCTATCATGTCCATGCGCGCCTCGCGACTTTGGATTGTCTGTAAGGATCCCTGCTAGACCATAATTCATTAACAAGCGGTTCATCGTGATGTCACAACCACGACCTTGGTGCGTATAACTGCGTCAAACAGGCGATTGACGCTAGATCAAGTCGAAAAAATGGATTTTCGAGCATCATATTCATATTTTTGCAAGAGGCGCTCCCTTACCCTCTGGCGATGGCCTCTTCGTTGACAGGTTCGAAAGCAGATAAGCGCAACGCCCGGCGGCACCGACTCCGCCTGTCGGGTCGCTACATGCTCGTCGATCGCAGCGAGTGGGTCTGCGAAACCATCGACATTTCCCCGGCTGGCGTACTGCTTCTGGGAATGGCCCGCCCCTACCCCGGCCAGACCGTCGTGGTCTATCTGGAGGAAATCGGTCGGCTTGAGGGCACGGTCGTCCGCCTCAAGCCGTGCGAATTCGCGCTGCACATCCGTGCCACAGACCGTAAGCGCGAGCAGCTTGCCGCCTTGCTGAGCAGGCTTGCCGAAGGCGAAGCGACGCCGCGCCGCGTCCATCCCGCAATCCTCGGCGCCGTTGGCCAATCCTCGGCACCAGCACAGGCGTACGGACCCGAACACGGACACGAGCACCCGGTGTCCGGAACCCAGCCTGCGCGGAAGCTTAGCAACCCGTACGGGGCATTCCGCATCTATCTGGACTCATTGTAGCACCGTGACGGGATCTGGCGCGCGCCCCGGGAGTGTCGACAAGGCTGCCCCCCGCACCAGGACGTCATGAGGTGGGACGACTGGTGCGCCCCGCAGTCCAACGCCAACCATCCTGGCGCCACAATCCCGCGGCAGGCCATATCCGCCCAGGCCTATCGTCTGACGACCATATCGACGCCTCCATGCCTCGGCATGCCGCTCGCCGAGGTGATCCGCAGCGCGACTGCCGCGTCGGCCCAGGCTTTGGGCCGGTCCGATCTTGGCACAGTCAAGCCCCCGGCTCGGCAGGCGATGCGTCAATCTTGAGCCACGAAACCGGTGCATTCGAATATGTCGACCCGGTAGGCGAGAAAATCATCGGTGGACAGCGCCTTGCCGCGACAGGTCTTGTTCTCGCGGACCGCTTTCATGCCTGTTCGGCGGCACCTTGATGGATAAGACAGCTTGTGCCCTGCATCGGCTTCAAACCTTTCTGGTATGGTTGACCATCGCTTCTTTCGGACCATTCTGACAAAAAACGGTAACCTGCGAATCTGGATCTGGGTAACTGGCTGCCTGTGCTTTTCGTGCTGCAGCCCAAGAGCAGCTCTGTGAAACAATGTTGAGCCTTCAATCACGCTGTTCTGCATCAGCCAGTCCGGCCATCTGGCCAACGGTGATGGGTTTGACCGGCGCACGTAGACGCAAATGACCGACCTGCTGCGGGCTTCGACCGGTCTGTTTTGCGAACAGTTCAGTGAGAGTCAGCCCGCAGCTTCTCCCTTGGCAGGGTCCCATGCCGGCGCGGGTGAACGCCTTCATCTGGTTCGGACCCTGTGTGCCGCGCGCGATCAGGCGGCGCACGTCACCGGCCGTGACGTCTTCGCAGCGACAAATGATGACATCATCCGCAGGCATCCGGAATTGCGGAGCGGGACGATAGAGCGCATCCAGAAAGGCGCGCCCGCGAAGGCTTCTAGCAAGACTTGCCTCTGCACGGGATCGTTGTGTCTGGCGCGAAGCACGCGTTGCCGGATCGATGCGGTCGAGGATGGCCAAACCAGCAAGCAAGCCGCGCGCTTGCGCTGCCTGCGCACCACCAATGCCTGCACTGTCTCCGGCGATGAACAGGCCTGGGACAGTCGTCTCGCCGTCGGGCGCAAGAGCAGGCTCGAAAGCAAGCCGTGCTTCGCTCCACACATGCGCCACACCTGACGCCATGGCCAGATTGACCTGTGGCACAACGCCCTGATGCAACAGAAGCGTGGTTGCCGGGATCATGAATGTGCGCCCGCTGGCAACGACGCTCACGCCGGAGAGTTGGCCCTCACCAACCGCCTCCAGCGCACTCACATGGCGAATGATGCGATGGGCCGACATCACCTCGCGCAGGAGCTTCAACCCCTTGAGCAGATAAGGGCTCATCAGGAAGCCCGGCAGATGCGGCAGGGCCTTGAGCCAGTTGCCGCGCGGTGTGGTATCGAGCACCGCCGCGAGTTTCACGCCGGCCCGCGCATATTGTGCTGCGAGCACAGAGAGCAGCGGGCCGGAACCTGCGAGAATCGTTGGTCCCTCCGGAGCGATGGCGCTGGACTTGAGCAGGGTCTGCGCAGCTCCCGCCGTCATCACACCGGGCAATGTCCAGCCGGGGATTGGACATGGGCGTTCCAGAGCGCCGGTCGCGATCAGGACATGACGCGCCTCGACCATCCGCGCACGCTCCGAGGTTGCCAGACCAATCGTGAAACCGTGCGTTTGCGTGCGTTCGATCATGAACACCGTGGTGCCGGATTGATGCTGCGCTCCGGATGCCGCGAAGACCTCGGCAAGCTCGCGGCCTGAGCTATAGTCCGCGCCCAGCAAGTCGGATTGTACCAACGGACCGGTCTCGACGGAGCGATAGACCTGCCCGCCAACAGCCGGGTTCTCGTCTGCAACCACAACCGAAATCCCGGCCTGTCGCGCCGTGATCGCCGCAGCCATGCCGGCAGGACCTGCGCCGATGATCAGGAGGTCGCAGTTCATGCCCGCTTGTACGCTGCCAGTTTCGGCGCGGCGGCACCGGTCATGATCTCCATCCCCTCCTGGACCAGCGCAAGGCAGGCCTGGCGGTTGGGCTCGCCATTGATGGTCACCAGACAGTCGAAACAAACGCCCATTCCACAATAGGGGCCGCGCGGCGAATTTGATTTGGCCGTATGGCGAAAACGGGTGTTTCCAGTCAGCAGAAGGGCTGCCGCCACCGTATCGCCAACCGCTGCAATCAAGGCTTGCCCATTAACGAAAATTGTCACCTGACGGGAAGGTTCAAGCAGCCGCCGGAACATCGCCGAACCTCCTGGCGCTGAAGGCCGCAATCGCATCCGGCCAGATATCCGTCGCAATGGCCTCGGCGATTGTCGAGGCATGCGCTGCCGCCAGAGTGACGCCGCTGTGGCAGGTCACGAGATACGCACCTGGGCAAGAGACCGAGCGATCATAGATCGGGTAGCCGTCGGGGCTCATGACGCGCAACGCGCCCCAGCTCCGAACGATCTGCGCACCAGCAAGCAGCGGGAACACCTTCACAGCATGCGCGGCGATCGTGCCGAGAACCTGATGCGAACTACCGGTGTCGAAACCGACCTCCTCCTTGGAATCCCCCAGCATCACGCCGCCCTCATCGGTTTGGCGGATCGTCCCGAGCGGAAACTTCAGGAAGGGCGCCAGCTTCTCCGTCACCATCACCTGGCCACGCTGAGGTCGCACGGGCGCTGCAAGGCCGACCAGTGGAGCAAGTTTCGCGTTGCCCAGGCCAGCGGCAAGAACCAGTCTGCGGGCGCGGATCTCGCCGGACGGCGTTGCAATGCGGAACCCATTCGCCATCTGCACCAGGGCTTCGACCGGCGCATTCGGGCGATAGGCGATACCGCGCCGCAGACATGCTTCATGCAAGGCACCAAACAGGCGCAATGCGTTCACATGCCCGTCATGCCGGCAAAAGGTGCCGCCCACCACGTCTGGGCCAATCTCGGGCAGCAGTTCCTTGATCTGCCGATGATCAAGCGTTTCCACATTGGCACAATCGGGGGCCGCATTGTGCAGGCGGCTCATCTGCGCCGTGCGGTCCTCCAGTTCTCTTTCGCTCAGACAAGCCATGAGGCCGCCACGCTGCTCGAGCGCAAGATCAATACCGCTGTCACGCCGGAGTGTCTCGGCGAAGTTCTTCCACGCTGCCGCAGAGCCCATCGTCCACCGCGCATAGTCAGGCAGATCGATGCCCTTGCCCTGAACCCAGACCAAGGCAAAATTCCCGCGCGAAGCACGATACGCAACGTCGCCTTCATCGAGCAGCGTCACAGCAAGCCCCCGACTGGCCAGGCCATAGGCGACCGACAAGCCAACCACGCCGCCTCCGATCACGGCGATGTCGCAGTCATTTCCGCAACGGGATTGCCCGGCCATCGTCAATTCCTTACGTCCCCGACGAACAAACGTTCAAGCCCGTGAAGGCGATCGAGGACCAGCATCAGCAAAATCATGCCCAGGATGAGCGATGCCGAGATGGCACAGACCACAGAGTCAATGGAATCCTGGATGTCGTTGAACATCCGCACCGGCAAAGTGGTGGTCGCAGGTGAAGCGACGAACACCGTCATCGTGACCTCGTCAAAGCTCTGGATGAAGGACAAAGCGAATGAACTCGCGAGGCCCGGTACCATGAGTGGCAGAATGATGCGGCGATAGACGATTGGACGTGAGGCTCCGAGCGAGACTGCTGCATCTTCAATCCGCTTGTCCATGCCGGCTACACGCGCCAGAACCATGCATAGCGCAAAGGGAAACACGACGACAACATGCGCGATCACCAGCCCCGTCATCGTTCCGGACAGGCCGGTGAGCGAAAAGAACCGCAGGAACGCGATCCCGAGCAGGATGGGCGGGATCATCAGCAGCGACATAAAGAGGGCTCTCAGCGCATCGCGCCCGGCAAAGCGATAGCGCGCAATGGCAATCGCCGCCGGTGCGGCAAAGGCAAGAGCGATCCCCAAGGACGGGGTTACGATCAACAGGCTGGTGCGAAAAGCGCGCAGAAACTCAGGAAGGCGGTCTGAGCGGTGCTCAGCGCTCTCATGGAAAGCGGGCTTGCCACTCGGCGCCAGCCTTGCTTGCCTCGCTTCAGCTGGAGGACAACCGGGTGGGCACAGCGACTGTCACCCCAAGATTCCTTAATGCGTCAGGATGGTAGATTTCACTTGTTGCGACCTTGGCTGGAGAGAACACTCCTGATTTCGGTTGGGTGACAAGCAAGGCTTTGGAGTCCTTCGAGGCTTCGCTCGATGTGGGTTTTGCGCTTGGAGTGTGTCGGTGAAAGTTGTCCTTCTCGATGGCGGCACAAGCCTCGAACTTCAGAACCGCTCCTCCAACAAGGCACCACTTCATTGGTCGGCCGAGTATCTGAT
>JAPLOW010000066.1 GCA_026400555.1 Hyphomicrobiales bacterium | reverse complement strand
GCGGAAACGGCCCTGCTTGACCTGATCGAGCAGGCTCTTGTTGGTCGCCGAGATCAGGCGGATATCGACCCTTACGGATTTGCGCCCGCCCACGGGATCGACTTCACCTTCCTGGATGGCGCGCAAAAGCTTGACCTGCGCTTCAAGCGGCAATTCGCCGATTTCATCGAGGAACAGCGTGCCGCCACTGGCTTCCACGAACTTGCCGACATATTTCTCGGTGGCGCCGGTGAAGGCTCCCTTTTCGTGGCCGAACAGGATCGATTCGACCAGATTGTCCGGGATGGCGCCGCAGTTCACGGTGACGAAAGGCTTGCCGCGCCGGTCAGACGACCCCTGGATGGCGCGGGCCAAAACCTCCTTGCCGACGCCTGACTCGCCTTCGATCAGGATCGGGATATTGGATTTGGCCGCGCGTTCGGCGAGGCGGACCACGCGCGCCATTTCAGCGCTGCGGGTGCTGAGGTCATGAAAGCCCAGCGTGCCGGAGGCGCGCCGCTTCATGCGGCGGATCTCGTCCTCGAGGGCGCCAACGCGCAGGGCGTTCTTGAGGGAGACCTGAAGCCGCTCGGCGCCGACGGGCTTGACGACGAAGTCGCTTGCCCCGGCGCGCATGGCCGCCACCACGGTCTCGATGGACGAATGGGCCGTCTGGACGATGACCGGCTTCTCGAGTCCCTTGTCCTTCAAGGTGGTGAGCACGCCCATGCCGTCGAGGTCGGGCATGACCAGATCAAGGATGACGATGTCGACAGCTTCGCCTTCCGCTCCGGTCAGGATACCGACGGCCGCCATGCCGCTGTCGGCGGTGCGCGCCTCGTAGCCAAAGCGGCGCACCATCGCTTCCAGAAGCCGGCGCTGGACCGGGTCGTCATCGACAATCAGAACGGTTGTGGTCATGGTCAGTCCAGGGTGCGCAGTGCCGGCAAGAATCATCTGTCTCGTTCTGGGTCACTGTCGGGGACAAGGGTTAAGCGGCGCTTAAGCCGACCCTCGCGACTGCCGCGACATGTCGGCAGTTGATTGCATGCCGCAATGCGCACATATCATTGGAACGAAGGACGTTTCTCGTGTAGCGCCGCTTGTCTGCCCTTCGCATCCAGGCGCTTGGCAAGGTGAGGTTCACGCGTATGGCGCCGACAGTTTTGACCGAGGTCCAGGGTTCCGTGGCCCATGCGTCGGCCCAAGCGGCGCAACGGCGTGCGCAGCGCGAGGCCGCTCTCGGCGCCGTGCCGGAATGGGATCTCAGCCATCTGTACAGCTCGATGGACGCGCCGGCATTCCGCGACGACATGGAGCGCGTCGGCAAGCTGGCGAGGGACTTTGCCGGCCGGTACAAGGGCCGGCTGACCGCGCTGGCGGAAAGCCCGGACGCTTCGCGCCAGCTGCATGAAGCGGTGGCAGGCTACGAAGCGCTCGACGACATCATGGGCAAGCTGATGTCCTATGCGGGGCTGGTCTATTCCGGCGACACGACAGACCCGAAACGTGCCAAGTTCTATGGTGACGCGCAGGAGCGGATCACTGCCGTTTCGACGGACCTGCTGTTCTTCGTGCTGGAGCTCAACCGCGTGCCGGACGCAGTGCTCGACGAGGCCGCTGCGACCGTGCCCCTGAACCACTACAAGCCCTGGCTCGATGATGTGCGCAAGGAGAAGCCGCACCAGCTCGATGACAAGCTCGAACAGCTGTTCCACGAGAAATCGGTGACGGGGCGGTCGGCCTGGAACCGGCTGTTCGACGAGACGATCGCCTCACTGCGCTTCAAGGTGGGCGATCAGGAACTCACGCTCGAGCCGACGCTGAACAAGCTGCAGGATGCCGACGGCAAGGTCCGCAAGGCGGGCGCCGAAGCGCTTGCCAATGTCTTCAGCCAGCACATGCGCACGTTTGCGCTGATCACCAATACGCTGGCCAAGGACAAGGATATCCAGGACCGCTGGCGCGGCTTCACCGATGTTGCCCAGTCGCGCCATCTTGCCAACCGTGTCGAGCCGGAGGTGGTCGAGGCGCTGGTGAGCGCGGTTCGGGCCGCCTATCCGCGCCTGTCGCACCGCTATTACCGGCTCAAGGCGAGCTGGTTCGGCAAGACGGAGCTCAATTTCTGGGACCGCAATGCGCCCCTGCCGAAGGTCGAGCAGCGCACGATTCCCTGGGAAGAGGCGCGCGACACCGTTCTGGGCGCCTATGGCACGTTTTCGCCGGAAATGGCGCGCATCGCCAAGCGCTTCTTTGACGAGCGCTGGATCGATGCTCCCGTCCGTCCCGGCAAGGCGCCAGGCGCCTTCGCACACCCGACCGTGCCGTCGTCGCATCCCTATGTGCTGGTGAACTACCAGGGCAAGCCCCGGGATGTGATGACGCTCGCGCATGAGCTTGGACATGGCGTGCATCAGGTCCTGGCTGCGCCCAACGGTGCGCTGATGGCGCCGACGCCGCTGACCCTGGCGGAGACGGCCTCGGTGTTCGGCGAAATGCTGACCTTCCGCCGTCTGCTTGATGCGACCACGAGCCCGCTCCAGCGCAAGGCCATGCTCGCCAGCAAGGTCGAGGACATGATCAACACGGTTGTGCGCCAGATCGCCTTCTATTCCTTCGAGCGCAAGCTGCATGAGGAGCGCAAGAACGGCGAACTCACCGCCGAGGCGATCAGCGATCTGTGGATGTCGGTTCAGGCCGAGAGCCTTGGCCCCGCGATCCGGCTCGGGCCGGGATACGAGACCTACTGGACGTATATCCCGCACTTCATCCACTCGCCTTTCTATGTCTATGCCTATGCCTTCGGCGACTGCCTCGTGAACTCGCTCTATGGCGTTTACGAGCGCTCCGCCGACGGGTTCCAGGAGCGTTATTTTGCCCTGTTGTCTGCGGGCGGCACCAAGCACCATTCGGAGCTCCTGGCGCCGTTCGGGCTGGACGCCCGCGATCCCGCCTTCTGGCAGATCGGGCTTGGCCTGATCGAACGCATGATCGCCGAGCTCGAAGACATGGGCTGACGACCCCCGCGACGCTGGCGCGCCTTGGCGTGGGGACGCGGCGCGCCTATCTGACATTCATGAGCACGCCTCCCGATTCCGAGCAGAACCGATTCACCGCCCGCGCCTCGCGCTATGCCCGCGTCGGCGCGAATGTGGGCGGGGTTGCCGCCCGGATCGCCACCTCCCTGCTGACCGGTCGTTCGAGCGCCGGTGACGCGCGCAATGCCGCGGCTCTGGCGCAGGCACTTGGTGGCCTCAAGGGGCCGTTGATGAAGGTCGCGCAGCTGATCGCGACCATTCCGGACGTGGTGCCGCCCGAATATGCCGAGGAACTGCAGAAGCTCCAGTCCGAAGCGCCGCCCATGGGCGCCGCCTTCGTCAACCGCCGGATGATGGCGGAGCTGGGTGGCAACTGGCGTCAGCGCTTCGCCGAGTTCGACCTCAAGCCCGCCGCCGCAGCCTCGCTCGGCCAAGTTCACAAGGCGATCGCCAAGGACGGCACAAGGCTGGCCTGCAAGCTGCAGTATCCGGACATGGAATCGGCGGTGGAGGCCGATCTCAACCAGCTCCAGATCCTGCTTGCGCTGCACCGGCAGCTCGACAGCGCCATCGATACGCGCGAGATCGCCAAGGAGCTCGGCGCCCGCGTGCGGGAGGAGCTGGACTACCACCGCGAGGCCCGGCATGCCGCGCTCTATGCCCTGATGCTTGATGGCACCGATGATGTCCGCGTGCCGCATGTCGAACCATCCCTGTCGACCAGGCGTCTTCTGGCGATGCATTGGCTCGACGGCAGCAAGCTGCTCAGCCACCGCGACGCGGACCTCGAAACCCGCAACAGGATCGCACGGGCCATGTTCCACGCTTGGTGGCGGCCGTTCATCCGCTATGGCGTGATCCACGGCGACCCGCATCTTGGCAATTACACGGTGTTCGACGAGGGTGGTCAGCCCGGTGGGCTCAACCTGCTGGATTATGGCTGCGTGCGGATTTTCCCCGCAACATTCGTCAATGGCGTCAATGAATTGCGCAACGGCCTGCTGCGCGGCGACCAGGCCCAGATCGTCAATGCCTACGAGGTCTGGGGATTCAAGAATCTCAGCAAGGACCTGATCGCGATTCTCAATATCTGGGCGAAATTCATCTACGGGCCCCTGCTGGACGACCGTGTCCGCACGATCGCGGATGGCGTGAAGCCCGGCGAGTATGGCCGTCGCGAGGCGTTTTCCGTGCATCAGGCCCTGAAGGAGAAGGGCCCTGTCACAGTGCCGCAGGAGTTCGTGTTCATGGACCGCGCCGCCATCGGGCTTGGCGGCGTATTTCTGCATCTGCGCACGGAAATGAATTTTTTCCGTCTGATCGAGGCAGAACTCGAGGCGTTTTCCGCCGAGGCGGTGGGTTCGAGGCAACGCGACGCCCTTCAGCGTGTCGGGCTTCAGCCGCCGCAGCGCGCCGCCTGAGCCCTGTGCAATTCTGCGGCTCATCCGTTGCAAGATATGATGATTTTGCGCTACAGGCAGCGCAGCTTATTCTCAGAGCTTATTCTCAGGCATCGTGACGGATTGAGGGCAGACATGGCCGATCATGGCAACACCAGCGAAGCGGGCCATCCCGACATGGACTACGGCGCCCATGAAGACACCTACAAGGGCTTCATCCATTTCACTGAAGTCGGCACGGTTGCATGCCTCGCGATCGTGGCCGCACTGGCGGTCGGCGGGGTCAAGCATGCCTGGATCACGGTGATTTTCGGGACCATCCTGACGCTGGTCACCGCGGCCATCGGCATTGCTGCTCCGAAGATCGGCTGGCGCGCTCCGGCGGTGCCGCTGGTCCTGATGTTGCTCGCGCTCATGGTCATGGGCGGCGGCGCCGCCCACTGAGCGCCGATTCGTTATCTGTTTCTGTACGTCCCGGAGACGACCCTTCCATGCGCATTGCTGTTCCGGCGGAAGCCCAAGGCACTGAGACACGCGTCGCGGCAACGCCCGAGACAGTGAAGAAGTTCATCGCGCTCGGCTTGAGCGTCGTTGTCGAGAAG
The DNA here is from genome assembly GCA_026400555.1 of Hyphomicrobiales bacterium. Lineage (GTDB taxonomy): Bacteria > Pseudomonadota > Alphaproteobacteria > Rhizobiales > Beijerinckiaceae > Allobosea. The sequence goes on along the minus strand of JAPLOW010000066.1, from coordinate 15,046 downwards.
GGCGCGGGCCTGGCATCCGGAATCAGCGATGCCGATTTCGAGGCTGCCGGCGCGGGCATCGGCAAGAACGCCAAGGAAACGGCCAAGGATGCGGATATCATCCTGCGCGTGCGCCGTCCCTCGGAGGCTGACCTCAAGGCCTTCAAATCCGGAGCGCTGGTGATCGCGACCATGGACCCGTACGGCCAGGAGGCGGCGCTTGCCGCAATGGCCAAGGCCGGCGTCGCCGCCTTCGCGATGGAGTTCATGCCCCGCATCACCCGCGCCCAGGTCATGGATGTGCTGTCCTCCCAGGCGAATCTTGCCGGCTATCGTGCCGTCGTCGATGCCGCCGCAGAGTATGGCCGTGCACTGCCAATGATGATGACCGCGGCCGGGACCGTGCCTGCGGCGCGCATCTTCATCATGGGCGTCGGGGTCGCAGGTCTCCAGGCCATCGCCACCGCGCGGCGCATGGGCGCTGTGGTGACCGCGACTGATGTGCGTCCCGCCACAAAGGAGCAGGTCGAATCGCTCGGCGCCAAGTTCCTCGCCGTCGAGGACGATGAGTTCAAGCAGGCGCAGACAGCTGGCGGCTATGCCAAGGAAATGTCCAAGGAGTATCAGGCCAAGCAGGCGGAGCTGACGGCAAGCCACATCGCCAAGCAGGACATCGTCATCACCACGGCGCTGATCCCGGGCCGCGTTGCGCCCCGTCTGATCACGGGCGACATGGTGAATAGCATGAAGGCCGGCTCCGTGATCGTCGATCTTGCGGTCGAGCGCGGCGGCAATTGCGAACTGTCCAAGCCCGGCGAGGTCGTCGTGACGTCCAATGGCGTCAAGATTGTCGGCCACCTGAATGTCGCAGGGCGACTGCCGGCGACGGCCTCACAGCTCTACGCCAAGAACCTGTTCGCCTTTGTCGAAACGATGATCGACAAGAAGGAGAAGACGCTCAACCCGAACTGGGATGATGAGCTGGTGAAGGCGACGCTTCTGACCAGGGACGGCGCGGTCGTCCATCCGAACTTCCAGCCCAAAGCCTGAGCTGACAGGAGACATCCCCATGGCGACTCCACAGGAACTCCTCAAGCAGGCGCAGGACGCCAAGGCGGCTGCTGACGCCGCCGCCGCCAAGGCTGCCGAGGCGGTCAAGGCCCTTCAGGGTATCGCCGACAGCGCCGGCACGGCCGCGAGCGCCGCCACCGGCGGCGCGATCGATCCGCTCGTGTTCCAGCTTGCGATCTTCGCGCTGGCTGTCGCGGTCGGCTATTACGTGGTCTGGTCGGTGACCCCGGCCCTGCACACGCCGCTGATGTCGGTCACCAATGCGATTTCGTCAGTCATTGTCGTCGGAGCGCTGCTCGCGGTCGGCGTGTCGTCCGCCGGGGCGCTCGACAGCGGACCGTGGTGGGCCAAGGCCATGGGCTTCGTTGCGCTCATCCTCGCCGCCGTGAACATTTTCGGCGGCTTCCTCGTCACCGAGCGCATGCTCGCGATGTACAAGAAGAAGGGCTGACGCGTCATGGCCGCCAATCTTTCAGCCCTGCTTTATCTCGTCGCCGGCATCCTGTTCATCATGGCGCTGCGGGGGCTGTCGCATCCGACCACGAGCCGTCAGGGCAATCTTTACGGCATGGTCGGCATGGCGATCGCGATCGTCACCACCATCATCTTCTTCCCGCCGGCCAGCTTCTCGGGCTGGGCGCTTGTCGTGCTGGGCCTCGCCATCGGCGGCGGCATCGGGGCGTACATGGCCCGCACCGTGCAGATGACGCAGATGCCGCAACTCGTGGCGTTCTTCCACAGTCTCGTCGGCCTCGCGGCGGTGCTGGTGGCCGGGGCGGCGCTCTATGCGCCTGCGGCCTTTGGCATCGTCAAGGGCGGCCTGATCAAGCCGGCCAGCCTGTTCGAAATGGGTCTGGGCGCGGCGATTGGCGCGATTACCTTCACCGGGTCGATCATCGCCTTTCTGAAGCTCGACGGGCGCATGTCCGGCAAGCCGATCATGCTGCCGCAGCGCCATGCCATCAACATCGGGCTGGGCGTCGCGCTTTCGCTGCTGCTGATCATCTTCATGGTCACGCAGAGCACGCTGGTGTTCTGGCTGATTGTGCTTGTGTCGCTGGCGCTCGGCGTGCTGCTGATCATCCCGATCGGCGGCGCCGACATGCCGGTGGTGGTCTCGATGCTCAACTCATATTCGGGTTGGGCCGCGGCAGGCATCGGCTTCACGCTTGGCAACATGGCGCTGATCATCACAGGCGCGCTGGTCGGCTCATCGGGTGCGATCCTGTCCTACATCATGTGCAAGGCGATGAACCGCAGCTTCATCTCTGTGATCCTCGGCGGTTTCGGGGCGGACGAGGCTGGCGCGGCCGCTGCGACCGAGGCCAAACCCTACAAGGCCGGCTCGGCAGAGGACGCCGCCTACATCATGAAGAACGCCCAGAAGGTAGGTCATCATCGTGCCGGGCTACGGTATGGCTGTGTCGCAGGCGCAGCATGCGCTGCGCGAAATGGGAGATCTGCTCAAGAAAGAAGGCGTCGAAGTCAAGTACGCGATCCACCCTGTCGCGGGCCGCATGCCGGGGCACATGAACGTGCTGCTGGCGGAAGCCAACGTGCCCTATGACGAGGTGTTCGAGCTTGAGGACATCAACTCCGAGTTCGGCCAGGCGGATGTCGCCTTCGTTATCGGTGCCAACGACGTGACCAACCCGGCCGCGAAGACTGACAAAAGCTCGCCGATCTACGGCATGCCGGTGCTCGACGTCGAGAAGGCCGGCACGATCCTCTTCGTCAAGCGCGGCATGGGCGGCGTCGGTTATGCCGGCGTCGACAATGAGGTGTTCTACCGCCCCAACACCATGATGCTGCTGGCCGATGCCAAGAAGATGGTCGAAAGCATCGTCAAGGCCCTGGCGCACTGACCGCGAGCGGGCGATGCAAGAAACAAGGGGCCAGCGTCCATGCTGGCCCTTTCTGTTGAGGGGCACTGCCCATGATGGAAACCACCATCCGCGATATGGAGGATGCCGATCGTGAGGCGGTGATCGACCTGATCTGGCAACTCAATCTTTACGAGGACAGGATCTGCGGCGACCGTGCCCACAGCCGCAAGGCTGCTGCGGGTGGTCTTGCGGCCAACCGCCGCCGCATGTCTGGGCATGGCGGCGTTGAGTTGGTGGCGGAGGTTGGCGGCACGGTGGCCGGCTATCTGCTCTGCGTGATCGAACAGGCCGACGCCTATGTTCATGAACGCTACGGACAGCATGCCTACATCGCCGAACTGGTGGTGGCGGAAGGGTTCAGGGGACAGGGTCTGGGGCAGAAACTGATTGACGCCGCAGAACAGTATGCGCGCGCCCGCGGCATGCCGTCGATCTTCATCGGCGTCCTGGCCGGCAACCACCCGGCGGATCGGCTCTATGCCCATCTGGGTTACCAGACCTACAGCATCGAGCGGATGAAGAGGCTCGATTGACCCGCGCGGGGACCCTGCTGAAGGCTAGCCTGGCGGGCGTCCTGGGGCTCTGCCTGCTCGGCTATCTCGGCATCTGCGCCTACATGTACGCCATCCAGCGCTCGATGCTGTTCGTTCCTGACGTCCGCGATGTCAGCGCGGAGGTCGAACGCTTTGCGGGCGCCGAAGCCGTCATCCTGACGACATCCGATGGCGAACGGCTGAATGCCTGGTGGAAGCCGCCGCGCTCGGGAGACGATGTCGTCTACCTTTACCTCCATGGCAATGGCGCGAATCTCAGCCGCCGCGCCGGGCGCTTCCAGCGCCTGACGGAGGACGGGTCAGGCCTGCTGGCGGTGAGCTGGCGCGGCTATGGCGGCTCCACGGGCTCGCCGTCGGAAGCCGGGCTTCGGATCGATGGGCTCGCCGGCCATGACTGGGTCAGCGCCCGGATCGATCCGGCGCGCATCGTCCTGTTCGGGGAATCACTGGGCACCGGGGTGGCGATCGGGCTGGCTGCCGAGCGCAAGGCGGCGCTGCTGGTGCTCGACTCACCCTATGCCTCGATCGTCGACCTTGGCGTGATGCGCTTCCCCTTCCTGCCGGTCGCGCTGCTCTCGCGTGATCCGTTCCGGTCCATTGACCTGGCCCCGCGCGTCACCATTCCGGTGATCGCGCAGCACTGCACGCAGGACTGGGTGATTCCGCTCAGCGAAAGCCGGAGGCTGATGCGCGCCTTTCCGAAGGAACCGGACTTCTCTGTCATCGACGGGCGATGCCATGTCCCGGATTTGGCCCGCGCCCTTCTGCCGAAGACCCGGAGCTGGATCGCGGCCCGATAAGGGCGTCTCAGAACCGCAGACCGCCGCCGATCCGGGCTGAGCCGGCCCGCGCAACGGCGTTGTTGCCATCGAGCGAGAGCGCGCGCTGGTAGCTCTCGGAGGCTTCGCGCGGACGGTTGAGCCGTTCGAGCGCAAGCCCGCGGCCGGCCCAAGCGTCGGCATTGCGGTTGTCGACATTCAGCGAGGCGGTGAAATCCTCCTGCGCCTTGTCGAACTGCCCGAGCGCTGTCAGGCTCTGACCGCGGGCGGTGTAGGGCGGCGCGTTGTACGGATTGCGGTCGATGGCCGAGTCGAAGTCCGTAACCGCCTGTCGATGGTTGCCCTGGCGCTGGTAGACAAGGCCGCGGGCATGCAGCGCTTCGGCGCCTTCAGGGTTCAGGCGGATGGCCTGGTTGAGATCCTCAACGGCTTCGGCCAACTGGTTTTGGGCGCGCAGCAGGTTTCCGCGCGCCAGATAAGCCGGCGCATAGCTCGGATTCGACTGGATGGCGCGGGTGAAGTCCTGCATGGCGGCGTCGTTCCTGCCGCTCTGGCGCTGGGCAAGCCCGCGATTGGTGTACGCCGGAGCGAATGACGGATCGAGGCTGACCGCTTTTGAGAAGTCGGCAATGGCGTCGGAGAAGCGCCCGATGCGGGCGTAGGCGGCGCCGCGCTGGTTATACACCTCGGGGTCATTCGGCCGTCGGTTCACCGCTTCCGACAGGGACGAGATGTTCACTGCTGTTGCCGGATTGTCCGCCGATTCGATTTCCGCGACAGCAGGCGACGAGCGCAGGTTGCTAACGGTGTCGCAAGCTGCAAGGCCCGTGGCCAACAGGCCTGCGATCACGACAGAGGCGAAGCGTGGCATGTGTCACTCCTTGAGTGGCCGCAAGCATGTGCAGCGGACCGGCAGCGCGCGCCTGCGGCTGACCCTCCGCCCCGGAGTGTTGGACAGCGCCGTGGCGTGTTCAAGTGCCGCTCACGAAAAAGCGCCCGGACTGATATCATCCAAGCGCTCTCGTCATCATTCTATCAACCGGAAGCGCGGGCTCCCGTCAGGCTCCGGTGCGGGGAGCCTTCGCACCGGGAAGCACCCGCGGCTTGGACGGGGGCAGCAGGCCCTCGCGCTGCAGGCGCTTACGGACCAGCTTGCGGGCACGGCGGACGGCCTCGGCCTTCTCACGTGCCTTCTTCTCGGAGGGCTTCTCGTAGTGGCCGCGGAGCTTCATTTCGCGGAAGATACCTTCGCGCTGCATCTTCTTCTTCAGGGCGCGGAGCGCCTGATCAACGTTATTTTCGCGAACGAGAACCTGCACGTGTGACCTGCTTTAATCGAGATGGAACATCGGGCGTTGGTGCGGGCCGAAGGCTTCACACTCAACCGGAGGGTGGCGCTTAACAAAATTCCGGGGCCATGTCCACAGCCGCGTTCAGGATCGCGGTGACAAACGGCCTCGAACTGCGGTTGCCGATCCGATCATCGTGGCGAATGCAGGAGCAAGCGGTTGACGTGGCCCATCTTCCGGCCGGGCCTGGTTTCAGCCTTGCCATACAGATGCAGCTTCGCCTCGCCATCGCGCGCGATGGCGGGCCAGCCATCGGCCTCGGGGCCGATCAGGTTGATCATCTCCGCCGCCGGCGTGAGCATGCGGGCCGAGCCAAGCGGCCAGCCTGCGACCGCGCGGATATGCTGCTCGAACTGGGATGTGACAGCGCCGTCCATGGTCCAGTGTCCGGAGTTGTGAACTCTCGGTGCGATCTCGTTGACGAGCACGGTCTGACCTTCGCCTGCACCCACCACGAAGAACTCGACGCCGAGCACGCCGACATAGTCGAGCGCATCTGCGATGGCGCGGGCGATCCCGGTGGCGCGGGCCGCGACCGCGTCGCCAAGTCCGGCGGGGGCGAGCGATCTGTGCAGGATATGGTTTCGGTGCTCGTTCAGGGTGACGGCAAATGGGGCGAAGGCGCCATCCAGCCCGCGTGCGGCCACCACCGAAACCTCCGCCATGAAGGCCACAAAGCTTTCGAGGATGGCCGGCTGTCCACGCATCGAGGCATGGGCCGCGTCCACCTCATCATGCGAGCGGATCTTGGCCTGGCCCTTGCCGTCATAGCCGAAGCGCACGGTCTTGAGGACGGCCGGAAGGCCTATCCGGGCAATGGCCCGAGCAAGGTCATCGGGCGAATCGACGGCGGCGAACTCGGCCGTCATGGCGCCCAGGTCGCGGGCCAGCCGCTTTTCGGCCAGCCGATCCTGCGCCACTGCGAGCGCTTTCGAGCCGGGCCGCACCGGCACCCTCGCTTCGAGGAAGCGGACGGCTTCGACCGGCACGTTCTCAAATTCGTAGGTCACGACATCGACCGCTGCAGCGAAGCTGGCCAACGCCGCTTCATCGGCATAGGCCGCGATGGTCCTGGCGGGCGTCACGTCGAAAGCCGGGCTGTCGGCCTCCGGGGCGAAGATTTGGGTCCTGAAGCCCAGCGCGGCCGCGGCCTGCGCCAGCATGCGACCGAGCTGCCCGCCGCCTAGGATACCGATGGCGGTGCCGGGAGCCAGCATCGCGGGTGGGGCAGGCGACGCCATCTCAGGCGTCATCGCTGGGCCTGTCAGCCACGGCCTCCGTCTGCCGCTGCCGCCAGGCGTCGAGGCGAGTCGCCAGCGCCGGATCATGCAGCGCCAGCACAGCCGCAGCGAGCAAGGCGGCATTGATCGCGCCGGCCTTGCCGATGGCGAGCGTTCCGACCGGAATGCCGGCAGGCATCTGCACGATCGAGAGCAGGCTGTCCTGGCCAGACAGGGCCTTCGATTCAACGGGTACCCCGAAGACGGGTAGCGGCGTCATCGAGGCCGTCATGCCCGGAAGGTGCGCCGCGCCTCCGGCTCCGGCGATGATGACCTGAAAACCGGCGGCCCTCGCGCCCTTGGCGAACGCCACAAGACGGTCAGGGGTGCGGTGAGCCGACACGATCCTGGTCTCGCTGGCGATGTCCAGGGCGGTCAGCGTCTCGGCGGTGTGGCGCATGGTGGTCCAGTCGGACTGGCTGCCCATGATGATGGCGACTGGCGCCGAAGATGAGGTCATGCGCCCTGATCCGGTTTCAAGAGGTGGCCTTAGCGCAAGCCTTGGCCTGCCTGCAACCTTGGCCTGCCTGCAAGCGGATCACGCGATGATGTCCGGCGTCAGCTGGTCTTCGAGGAAGTGGATCCGGTCCTTGAGATAGAGCTTGCGGCGCTTGAGCCGCATGATCTGGATCTGGTCGATCAGCGGCATGCGTTCGAGCGCCAGAATCGCCGAATCAAGATCACCATGCTCCTGGCGCAGACGGTGCAGTTCAGCCTCAAGGGCGCTGCGCCGCTCCTCGTCCAGATCAAACCGCATCATGTGAAGCTGCTCTCATTTGGCCGCATTCGATCAGCAAAGCTAGGCTGCATCCTTGATCGGGGCAAGGTCTTGCGCCGCAAGAACCGGGTTCATGTCCGGCTTTGAAACTTCAACATCCCGATGTTGAGTTTCATGTTGCGACGCACGGCTGAAATTCGACAGCCCGCTCAGGATCTGTCAGAATCACAACGTTGCATTCCACCACATGGAGGATTTCGATGTCGTTGCAGACCCATCTTGTCGAACTCGAAAAGAAGCACAAGGCGCTGGAACATGCGCTGGAGTCGGCGCTTGCGCATCCGTCAGCGAGTGATGTCGAGTTGGCGGAGATGAAGCGCAAGAAGCTGCAACTCAAGGACGAGATCGCCAAGCTCAAGGCCAGCCTGCCGGGGGCGAGAAAGACCATGCACTGATTGACCGCAGGCCAGCGGGTGGCCCAGGCCGTCCGCTGGCTCTTTGCGGTTTGCCTAGAACTCCTTCGCCATGTCGCGCAGGCGGAATTTCTGGATTTTGCCGGTCGAGGTTTTCGGCAATTCCGTGAAGACGACGTGACGGGGGCATTTGAAGCCCGCCAGATGCTGCCTGCACCAGGCGATGATCTCCTCGGCGCTGGCCGCGGCTCCCGGCTTCAATTCGACGAAGGCGCAAGGCGTTTCACCCCAGCGCTCGTCTGGCCGGGCCACCACGGCGGCGGCCTGCACCGCGGGGTGCTTGTAGAGCGCATCCTCGACCTCGATCGACGAGATGTTCTCGCCGCCCGAGATGATGATGTCCTTGGAGCGGTCCTTGAGCTGGATATAGCCGTCGCGATGCTTGACGCCGAGATCGCCTGAGTGAAACCAGCCGCCCGCAAAGGCTGCGCGTGTCGCGGGGGCGTTCTTGAGGTAACCCTTCATCACCACATTGCCGCGGAACATGACCTCACCCATGGTGACGCCGTCGGCGGGGACGGGTGCAAGCGTTTCGGGGTCGAGCACGTCGAGCGCCTCCAGCGGCACGTAGCGTACGCCCTGCCGCGCCTTCAGTGCGGCGGCCTCGGCGGGCGGCAGCTCGCTCCAGGCCTCATTCCAGTCATTGATCACCGACGGTCCATAGGTCTCCGTCAGGCCGTAAAGGTGGGTGACATTGAAGCCCGCGCCGGCCATGGCGGCCAGGATGGCTTCGGGCGGCGGCGCTGCGGCGGTATAGAACTGCACGACATGGGGCAGGTGCCGCTTCTCTTCCGACGGGGCGTTCAGCAGGGTCGACATCACGATCGGCGCGCCGCACAGATGGGTGACGCCATGGTCGGCGATCGCGTCGAACATCGCCTTGGCGCGCACCTGCCTGAGGCAGACATGGGTTCCGGCGACTGCGGATATCGACCATGGGAAGCACCAGCCATTGCAGTGGAACATGGGCAACGTCCACAGATAGACCGGGTGCTTGGTCATGGCGCAGGTGACGATGTTGCCCAGCGCCAGCAGATGGGCTCCGCGATGGTGATAGACCACGCCCTTGGGGTCTCCGGTTGTGCCGGACGTGTAGTTCAGGCTGATCGCGTCCCATTCGTCCTGGGGCGCCATCCAGGCGAAATCCGGATCGGCGGCGGCCAGCAGGGTCTCGTAATCATGCTCGCCGATCAGCTCGCCGGGGCCGTCATAGACCTCATCGTCATAGTCGATCACGATCGGGCGGTTGCGGGCCAGAGCCAGCGCGGGAGCGGCCAGTTTCGCGAACTCGCGGTCGGTGATCAGGACCTTCGCCTCGCCGTGATCGAGGGAGAACCCGATGATCGCGGCATCAAGCCGCGTGTTCAGCGTGTTGAGCACGGCTCCGGTCATCGGCACGCCGTAGTGGCATTCGAGCATGCCCGGCGTGTTCGCCATCAGCACTGCGACCGTGTCGCCGCGCTTGATCCCAAGCTTGACCAGCGCCGAGGCCAGCCGGCGCGCGCGTCCGTAGAACTCAGCATAGCTGCGCCGGATCGGACCATGGATGATCGCGATCCGCTCCGGAAAGATGGCGGCGGCGCGCTCAAGCAAACCCAGAGGCGTCAGGGGCTGGTGATTGGCCGGGTTGCGGTCAAGGTCGCGCTCGTAGGATGCCTGGCTCATCGACGTCTCCTGCGGTTGTTAGGCTCGCGTCTTTGCCGCCATTATGACGTGGAGCCGCCCGGAGGCAAAGGGCGTCTGGCGTCGGCGTCAGATCAGGGCCTTGATCCCGTCATAGGTCAGCTTCAGGCCGACCAGCAGCAGCATGCCGTAGATCAGGGGATAAAAGCGCGCGACCGAGATCCGGCGCACGAGCCAGATGCCGAACATGTTGCTGGCCAAAGCCACCGGCAGCAGCACGGCCGAGCCGACCAGCGTTTCGCGGGTGATCAGTCCAAGCTGGAGGTAAGGCCAGAGCTTGATGATGTTCACGACAAAGAACAGCCAGGCCATGGTGCCGGCGAAGACGGCGGGCGCGAGCCGCTGCGGCATCAGATAGACCTGCGCTGGCGGTGCGCCGACATGGGCGACGAAGCTGGTCAGGCCGCAGATGCTGCCCCAGAACACCCCGGCAACGGTGGAGGGGCGCCGTGGCGGTTGCTCGGCGTCACCGCGCAGGCGCCGCACCCACCAGTTCAGGGCAAACACCAGCGAGATGCCGCCCACCATCAGCTTGAGCCCGGCATCGGGCAGCGAGCTGACCGTGGCCGCGCCGACCGCCGTGCCGATCACGCAGCCCCCCAGAAGCACGAGAAAGCTACGGATGTCGATGTTGCGGCGAAAGGCCCAGATCGTGACCAGATCCTGCGCCATCAGCACCGGCAGCAGGATGGCCGCAGCCACAAGCGGCGGCATGGCGAGGGCGAACACCGGCAAGGCCAGCACGGCCAGCCCAACAAAGCCGCCCTTCGACAGGCCGAAGGCGGCCACGGCGATCGACCCGTAAATCCAGAAAGCAGGGGAGGCGAGGCTGTCGGGCAAGGGGTGCGTCCGTGTGGGCGATCACCCTTGCCTGCAAGATGCGAGCCCCGCAACCGGGGCCCGGCGCATGTCAGCCGAACGCGGCGCGCAGCTTGTCGAGCTGGTTGGCCACGTCGTTGCTCGCGACCGGCGCCTGAGCCTCCGGCACCATGTCAATGGCCACCAGCGCCTCGAGATGCTGCACACGCGCCTGCATGCGGTGGGACGCGGCCATCAATTCGCGCAGGCGGGCCGGCAATTGTTCAAGCGTGGCTTCAGGGGTTGGCGCATTGACGTCGGCAATGCGCACCCGGTTCTTTTCGGAGCGGGCCTGGTCTGGCGAGATCTCGCCTTCGGAAACGGCGCGCTGGACGAGAAGCCAGGAAGCGATCTGCATCAGGCGTGTGGTCAGGCGCATGCTCTCGGTGGCGTACGCCAGAGCGACATCACGAGGCAGCGCTCGGCTCTCGTCCCGCCCAGGGCCGTCGAGATAGGCTGCCGTGTCTTCCACCAGCAGCATCCCCTCGCGGAACAGCGCGCGAAAGGCGTCGGATGAGACGAATGTCCGCGCGAAGGACAGGGCAGGTGACCTGAAACTCTCGATCATGACGCAAACCAACTCCGGTGTGGTCCGGTTCTGTTTCAAAGTGAAGCAGTTTGCCGGGCTGACCACAACAGTCGCAAGGATAGCGCCATTTTCCGGGTTCGTGTCGTTGACGTCCTGTTAACCTTAACGGATCGACAAGCGCTCAGGCGCGGTCAAAAAAAGAGCCGCTGTGAAGCGGCTCGAAGGTCAACAGGGAGGCGTCAAACAGAGTGACAAGGGCCACTCGACGTCCAGAAACTGGACCCTTATGTTCATACATTGGAAATGTTAAGCCCGCGTTAACGGCAGCTGCGGTCAGGACTGGCCGCTGCCCGTTCCCTTGAAGAACAGGTCCGCTGCGGCGCGCGAGGCCTGCTTGGTTCTGCGGGCCGCGTCCAGCCGTTCGATCTCCGCTCTTAGGAGGGCCACGCGGCGGTCGATCTCCTCGAGCGAGAGCTGTGACAGGTCCTGCCCGATCTCGTGTGCGGCCTGTTTCGCCGGTTTGTCGTCATCCCCGAAGATCGCCATCGGCCGCTCCTCCGCTTGTCCGTCCGTGATTGCCAGCCTAGCAAGTGTGCGGGCGGATTGCAGCCTTTTTGGGGGGCGGGGCGGCCAGGGCCGGCGTGTGCGGTTCAACCGGACGCGTGACGCCATCAACGCATGGACAGGGGCAGGCAACACCACTATAACGCGCGGTGTTCCCTGCATGGTGATGTCGTGAACGCTCCGGCCTGCCAGCCGGTCCGGAGCCCCCCAGACTCATGCGCCAAAGTTCAAAGTTGCCGCCGCGCTCCGCGCGCAGGCTGGCAAGGAGGCCTCAAGATGTCCCAGAATGCACCCCTGATGCCGAAGGCAACCGCAGTCTGGCTGGTGGAAAACACCTCGCTCAGCTTCGAGCAGATTGCCGATTTCTGCAAATTGCATCCGCTCGAGGTCAAGGGCATTGCCGATGGCGAAGTGGCGGCTGGCATCAAGGGTCTTGATCCGATCAGCACGAACCAGCTGACCCGTGAGGAGCTCGAACGGGCCCAGAAAAACCCGGATCACCGCCTGAAGGTGGCAGAGCCGAAGGTGCGCGTTCCGGAGATGAAGAAGGTCCGCGGGCCGCGCTACACCCCGGTGTCGAAGCGCCAGGACAGGCCCAACGCCATCCTGTGGCTGCTGCGCAATCATCCCGAGCTCAAGGACGCGGCCGTGATGCGCCTTGCCGGCACCACCAAGCACACCATCCAGCAGATCCGCGAGCGCACCCACTGGAACTCCACCCAGCTGACGCCGATGGATCCGGTCAGCCTCGGGCTCTGTTCGCAGATCGATCTCGACATGGAAATCGCCCGCAGCACCAAGGACAGGCCGAAGGTCGAGCCCGAACTCGGCCCGACCCTGCTTTCCGCCGAGGCATCGCTGCAGCCCGAGCCGGACGAGGATGCCGCGCCGCGCAGGCCGGAGGTTCACACCGCCGATTCTGTTTTCGGCAAGCTCAAGCAGCTCAAGCGCGACGACGACGCCTGACGCGCTCGCGCCGGCTTGCGGCGCTGTTCGCCGCCCCGGCGATCAGGCGCCGAGGCCCTTGGCTTTCAGTGCCTCGGTGATCTCGTCGAGAATGGCCGGGTCGTCGATGGTGGCCGGCATGTTCCAGGCGTCGCCATCGGCGATCTTCTTCATGGTGCCACGCAGGATTTTTCCCGAGCGTGTCTTGGGCAGTCGCGCCACGGTGACGGCGAGCTTGAAGGCGGCGACCGGGCCGATCCTGTCGCGCACCAACTGCACCAGCTCCGCCTCGATCGTGGCATGGGGCGTGTTGACGCCGGCTTTCAGCACCACGAAGCCGCAGGGTGTCTCGCCCTTCAGCGCATCGGCGATGCCGATTACCGCGCATTCCGCCACGGCCGGGTGCGAGGCCAGCACCTCCTCCATGCCGCCGGTCGAGAGGCGGTGGCCGGCCACGTTGATGATGTCATCGGTGCGGCCCATAATGTAGAGATAGCCGTCCGCGTCGATGAAGCCGGCATCCGCCGTCTTGTAGAAGCCGGGGAACTCGGCGAGATAGGCCTCGCGAAAGCGCTCATCCGCCTGCCAGAGCGTTGGAAATGCCCCCGGCGGCAGCGGCAGCTTCACCACGATCGAGCCCATCTGCCCGGCCGGCACGGGCTTGCCCGCCTCATCGACGACCTGGATGTCATAGCCCGGCATCGGCACTGTCGGCGAACCGTGTTTCACCGGCAGCATGCCGAGGCCAACCGGATTGCCGACCATGCACCAGCCGGTCTCGGTCTGCCACCAGTGGTCGATCACCGCAACTTGCAGGATGTCTTCCGCCCATTTCACCGTATCCGGGTCGGCCCGTTCGCCGGCGAGGAACAGGGTGCGGAAATGGCTCAGGGTCTCCCGCTTGAGATGCCTCGCCTCCGGGTCTTCCTTGCGGATGGCGCGGAAGGCCGTCGGCGCCGTGAACAGTGCGGCGACCTTGTGCTCGGCGATCACACGCCAGTAGGCGCCGGGGTCTGGTGTGCCGACGGGCTTGCCTTCGTAGAGCAGGGTTGTGCAGCCTGCCAGCAAGGGGCCATAGACGATGTAGCTGTGGCCGACGACCCAGCCGACATCGGAAGCGGCCCAGAAGACCTCGCCGGGCCTGACGCCGTAAAGGTTGAACATGGACCAGACGAGGGCCACCATATGACCGCCCGTGTCGCGCACCACACCCTTGGGTTTGCCTGTGGTTCCCGAGGTGTAGAGCACGTAGAGCGGATCGGTCGCGCGCATCTCGGCGCAGTCAGCCGTCCGGCCCGCTTCGCGAGCAGTTGTGACAGCGCCGGCCCAGTCATGGTCGCGTCCCGACCTCAGAGTGGCGGCCAATTGCGGGCGCTGCAGGATAAGGCAGCTCTCCGGCTTATGGGCTGAAAGATCGATCGCTTCATCCAGCAACGGCTTGTACGCCACGATCTTCGCGCCTTCGATGCCGCACGACGCCGCGAGGATGGCTTTGGGTCTGGCATCGTCGATACGCGTGGCCATTTCCTTGGCGGCAAAACCGCCGAAAACCACCGAATGGATCGCGCCGATGCGGGCGCAGGCCAGCATGGCGAACACGGCCTCGGGGATCATCGGCATGTACAGGATGACCCGGTCGCCGCGGGCGATGCCCATGTCGAGGAGCACGGCGGCGAGCGTCGCCACTTCGCGCTTCAGCTCCGCAAAGGTGAAGCTCAGCTTGCTGCCGGTGACCGGGCTGTCATAAATCAACGCCGCCTGATCCGCGCGCGCGCCCTCCGCGTGGCGGTCGACCGCGTTGTAGCAGGTGTTGCAGGTTGCATCGGTGAACCAGCGCCCATAGAGCCCCGCCTGCCGGTCGAGGATCACGGTCGGCGGCTTGACCCAGTCGATCGCAGCGGCCGCATTCCGCCAGAACGCCTCGGGATCCGCCTGCCAGCTGCGGTAGGTCTCGTGATAGCGGCTTTCGCCCATCGGTCGCTCCATGCCTGCCGCCTTCTGCCGGGCGACATCGCGCTGTCACAACATGTCGCGCAGACTGCGTCGAGAGCAACTTTCGGAGAAGCCCGGCCGGACAGCAAAAAGCCCGGGCGTTCCCGGGCTTTCAGACAGCACCCTGGCGCGTGGCGCAAGGCGTTTACTTCTTGAAGGAAATGCCGCTGAACTTGTTGTTGAAGCGCGACAGCCGGCCGCCGCGGTCCATCAGGGTCTGCGTGCCACCGGTCCAGGCCGGGTGGGTCTTGGGATCGATGTCGAGGTTCATCGTGTCGCCGTCCTTGCCGTAGGTCGAGCGCGTCATGTACTCGGTGCCATCGGTCATCACGACCTTGATGAAGTGATAGTCCGGGTGAATCTTGTCTTTCATCGCAGCCTCTTGC
>JAPLOW010000227.1 GCA_026400555.1 Hyphomicrobiales bacterium | reverse complement strand
AACGAGGGCATCGGCAACCACAACAGCGCCATGATCCCCGGCACGGAACTGATGCTGATCAACCCGCGAGGGATGATCTTCCACGAGTTGAAGGCCAGTGACCTGATCGTCTGCGATCTGGCCGGCAATGTGGTGTCAGGCAAGGGAGAGCTTAGGAAAGTCGCCCATTTCATCCACTCACGCATCCATCTCATGCACCCGGCCGCGCAGATCGTGCTGCATGTTCATCCGCCCTACACCACGGCGCTGTCGCTGGTGGAAGGCGGCCGGCTGTCCATGTCGCATTTCAATGACCTCACGCTCCATGACCGGATCGCCTATGATGACGAGATGAACGGCGTCGTGCTGGATGACAGCGAGGGCGACCGGATCGCGCGCCTGCTGGGCGAAAAAACGACGCTTGTGATGGGCAGCCACGGGCTGACGACCGTGGGGCGCGATGTCGCCAGCGCGTATTGCGAGATGGCCGCGGTCGAGCGGACAGCCATGTGGCAGACGCTCTCACTGGCGCATGGCAAGCCGCTGAAGCAATTGCCGGACGCCAAGCGGCGGCATCACAATGGCGATTTCCGGGATGTCTGGGACGCCGACCTGGAATTTGCCGCTTACAAGCGCATTCTGGACCGCGAGGAACCGGATTACGCGACCTGAGGCACTGCAGACAACCAACAACAGGGGAGAAGCGATCATGACCACACGCAGACTGATGATGCAGGCGACCGTTGCGCTCGCGGCTGTCGCCGCAGCGACTTTCACGACCGGCTCCGCGCAGGCGCAGAAGCGGGGCGGGGAGATCGTCATGGCCCAGCAAGCCCAGCCACCGACGATCGACGGGATGACGACGACCGCGCAGGCGACGCGCAACATCTCGCTCCATATCTGGGAGATGATTGTCACCCGCGACGAGAACGCCAATGTGATCGGCGATCTCGCCACCGCGTGGACGATCTCGCCTGACGGGCTGACCTACACGTTCACCCTGCGCGAGGCGCGCTTCCACAACGGCAAGATGATGACCTCGGCAGATGCCAAGGCGTCGCTCGAACGCTATGCCAAGGTCGGGGGCAGCCCGTTCATGCGTCCGGTCAAGGAGATGACGACGCCTGACCCGCGCACGCTGGTGATCACGCTCAGCAACCCCGTTCCCGGCTTTCTCGAGCAGTTGTCCAGTCCGCGCGCTCCGGCTGTCGTGATCCCGGCAGAGGAAGCAGGCAAGGCGGCCAACCAGATCGAGAACATCGGCACAGGCCCATACCGCTTCGTCGAGTTCCGGCCGGACAGCCATGTGAAGCTGGCGCGCTTTGACGGCTACATCCAGAATACGCAGGGCACGGGCCGCGATGGCTTCGGCGGCAAGAAGACGGCCTGGGTCGACACCATCACCATCCGCTTCGTGCCGGAAGGCGGCGCGCGGACGGCCGGCCTGCAATCGGGCGAGTTCCAGGTGCTGGAGCAGATGCCGACGCCCACCGCTAAGCGTCTGGCGAATGACCGGACCATCACCACCCATGAGATGATGCCCTGGGCCTTCCAGGTCTTCATCTTCAATGCGGCGCAGGCGCCCACGAACAACCCGAAGGTCAGGCAGGCGATCCAGGCCGCCATTGATCCCGAAGAGGTGATGGCGATTTCGACAGATGGCTCCTACCGGCTGCTGCATGGCTGGCAGTATCCCGGTACGCCCTATTTCCAGGGCGATCTGGGCAAGGAGAACTACAACCAGAAGAACGCCGCCAAGGCGAAGGCGTTGCTGGCCGAGGCTGGTTACAAGGGCGAGGAACTTCTGATCCTGACCGACTCCAGCTTCAAGAACCACAATGACACTGCGATCACCATCGGCGAGCAGTTGAAGGCGATCGGCATGAAGGTGAATGTCAGGGTTGTCGACTGGCCGACCGCGCTGTCAAGCACCACCAAGAAAGAGGGTTGGAATGCCTGGCCGCTGATGATGGGCATCGAGCCTTACGAAGGCCCCTACAACGTGGTCAGCTTCTTCGCCGGCCCCAATGCCCGCATGCAGGTCCAGGATCCAGTCATCGACGCTGCCAACCAGACTCTGACGACAGCGCTCGGCCTCGCCGAACGGCAGGCGGCGTTCGGCCAGTTCCAGAAGCAGATGATGGAACAGGCCTTCGTCATCAAGGTCGGCGAGGTCGGCATCTTCCAGGCCACGCGGGCCAACGTGAAGGGCTACAAGCCCTACCGCATCCCGCGCCTGTGGGACGTCTGGGTCGAGTAGGCCCGGCCACATCGCCGGAACGCGCACCGGCGCACCGCCAGCACGGCGGTGCGCCTCTTTCCGAAAGCCACCACAAGGGCTCCAATGCTGCGCTATCTCGTCAACCGCATTGCCAGCGCCTGCCTTGTCCTGTTGGTGGTGAGCCTGTTCACCTTCGCGCTGATCTGGCTCGTGCCGGGCGACGTCGCGTCCCAGCTGGCTGACCCGGGAGCCTCGGTGGAAGAGTTGCAGCGCATCCGCGCGCGGCTCAATCTTGACCAGTCCTGGCATGTCCAGCTGCTGAGCTGGTACGGCAACCTGCTGCGCGGCGATCTCGGGCAGTCCTTCCTGCTGAACCGCAGCGTGACCGAAGCCATCATCGAGCGCATCCCCGTCACCCTGTCACTGACGCTACTGGCACTCGTGATCGCCGTTGTGCTGGGCGTGAGCGCCGGCATCATTGCCGCTGTCCGTCATGGCGGCTGGGCTGACCAGTCGATTATGGCGCTGGCGCTGGTCGGCCTGTCGATCCCCGATTTCTGGCTCGGCCTCGTGGGAATCTACGTCTTCGCGGTGGCACTCGGCTGGCTGCCGTCCGGCGGGTTCGTGCCCTTGCTGCAGGACCCTGTCGGCTGGGCGCGCTCAATGGCCCTGCCGGCCTTCACCCTCGGCATCACGCAGGTTGGCCTGATCGCCCGCATCACCCGCTCCAGCATGCTCGACGTGCTCGGGCAGGACTATGTGCGCACGGCGCGCGCCAAGGGCGTTCCCGCCTTCCAGGTCGTCGCCAAGCACGCCTTTGCCAACGCCCTGATCCCGGTCATCACCGTCACCGGCGTGATCATTGGCGTTCTGCTCGGCGGCGCGGTCGTGATAGAGCAGGTGTTCTCGCTGCCGGGCGTGGGCCGCCTCATCATCGGGGCTGTGCTGCGACGGGACTACCCGGTGATCCAGGGCGGACTGCTGCTGCTCGCCTTCATCTATGTCTTCGTCAACATCGTCGTCGATCTGCTCTACGCCTATGTCGATCCGCGGGTGCGCTATGGCTGATCTCGCATCGGCTGAGCGGCATGAAACCGAATCCCTGCCGCCCGAACGCTTCGCCATGCTGAAGCGGTTCATGGCCAATCGATCCTTCGTCATCGGCGGCGCGCTGTTTGTGCTGGTGGTGATGGTGGCGCTGCTGGCGGACGTGATCGCGCCGTTCGACCCGCTGCGCAACAATTTCCGCTATCGCCTCGGACCACCGAACGCCGCGCATCTGCTCGGCACGGACAGTTTCGGCCGTGACGTCTTAAGCCGCCTCCTGCACGGCAGCCGCGTTTCGCTGGTCATCGGCCTGCTGGTCGTGATCCTGACAGGCCTGTTCGGTACCTTGATCGGCGCTGTGTCGGGCTATGTTCGCCGCCTCGACAACCTGATCATGCGGATCATGGACGGCTTTATGGCCTTCCCACCCATCCTCCTGGCGATCGCGATCGGTGCTGTCCTTGGCCCGTCGCTGCTCAATGCGGTGATTGCGCTGACCGTGGCCTACACGCCGCGGACCGCGCGGATCGTCCGCGCCTCGGTGCTGGTCGTGCGCGAAAGCGAATACGTGGAGGCCGCGCGCGCGCTCGGCGCGGGGCATATCCGCATCCTGTTCCGCCATATCCTGCTCAACAGCCTCGGGCCGCTGCTGGTGCAGCTCACTTTCATCTTTGCACTCGCCATCTTGGCGGAGGCCGTGCTGAGCTTCATCGGCGTCGGGCCTTCGCCGCCGACGCCGACCTTCGGCAACATCATCGCCGATGGCCGCAATTACATCGCCGAAGCGCCGTGGATCACGATCTGGCCCGGTATCGCCATCATGGTCACCGTTCTGGGCCTCAACCTGCTCGGTGACGGGCTTCGGGACGTGCTTGACCCACGCCTGCGGGCGGAGGCGCGCTGATGGCCAATCCGCTGCTGTCGATCCGCGGGCTGACCGTGACGTTCCCGACGCGCGCGGGGCCGGCGGCCGTGGTTGACCGTCTCGATCTTGATCTCGCCGCCGGCGAGGTGCTCGGCATCGTCGGCGAAAGCGGCAGCGGCAAGTCGCTCACCGCACTGTCGATCCTGAGGCTGATCGCGAGGCCAGGGCGCATTACGCAGGGGTCGATCCTGTTCGAGGGCGCGGACCTGCTGCAGAAATCCGAGAGCGAGATGCACAGGCTGCGCGGGTCGGCCATCTCGATGATCTTCCAGGAGCCGATGTCATCGCTCAACCCGGTCTTCAGCATCGGTGACCAGATCATGGAGCCGCTGATGCAGCACCGCGGCCTTGACCGGCAGGGCGCGCGCCGCGCTGCCCTCGATCTGTTGCGGATGGTGGAGATCCCGGATGCCGACCGGCGGATCAATGAGTATCCACACCAGTTGTCGGGCGGCATGCGCCAAAGGGTGATGATCGCGATCGCGTTGGCCTGTCGCCCACGGCTGCTGATCGCTGACGAGCCCACCACGGCGCTTGATGTCACGATCCAGGCGCAGATCCTCGATCTGTTGCGAAAGCTCCAGCACGAGCTTGGCATGGCCGTGATTCTGATTACGCATGATCTTGGGGTCGTGGCGGAATTCGCCCATCGGGCGCTGGTGATGTATGCGGGCCGGGTGGTCGAACGGGCGCCCGTGCGCGCGCTGTTCAAGGCGCCGGCCCATCCCTACACCCGCGGGCTTCTGGCTTCGATGCCGGTGATCGACGGCCCACGTGTCCGGCTGACAGCGATCGCCGGCGCCGTGCCGCAGGCTGGCGCGATGCCGCCCGGATGCCGCTTTGCGCCGCGCTGCCCGAGCGCCATGCCGGCCTGCGCGCTGGCTGTCCCGCCTCAGGTCGATCTGCCATCCGGGCACAAGGTCAGTTGCCTGCTGCACGTCAACAACGGGGTCGGTGTGGCATGACCGACCTGTTGCCCATCCTTGAGGCGCGCAACCTCAGCAAGCATTTCGCGGCACGGCCCGGCTTCGGGCAGACAGCGACGGTCAAGGCGGTCGACAATGTCTCCCTGGCGATCAGGCGCGGCGAGACGCTGGCGCTGGTTGGCGAATCCGGCTGCGGGAAATCGACGACGGGTCGGCTGCTGCTCCGGCTGATCGAGCCGACATCGGGGCAGGTCCTGTACAAGGGGGACGACCTTTCGGGACTGAACCACCGTGCGATGCTGGCCCATCGCCGCGACCTGCAGATCATCTTCCAGGACCCATTCGGTTCGCTCAATCCACGGCTATCGGTCGGGGCGATCATCCGGGAGCCGCTCGACATCCACGGCATTGGTGACAGGGCCAGCCGCCGTGCGCGCGTCGAGGAGCTGCTGCGCCTTGTTGGCCTGTCACCGCAGCAGATGGCGCGATATCCGCATGAATTCTCCGGCGGTCAGCGCCAGCGGATCGGCATTGCGCGTGCCCTCGCGCTGGAGCCGCAGGTGCTTGTCTGCGACGAGCCTGTGTCGGCCCTTGATGTCTCGATCCAGGCGCAGATCATCAACCTGATGCAGGATCTGCAGCAGAGGCTCGGGCTGACCTACCTGTTCATTTCGCACAACCTCTCGGTCGTTCGGCAAATCGCTGATCGCGTTGCGGTGATGTATCTTGGCCAGATCGTCGAAACGGGCGCGACCGACGACCTTTTCCGCCGCCCGCAGCATCCCTACACCCAGGCCTTGCTGTCGGCGTTGCCACAGCCCGATCCCGACCGGCAGCGCGCGCGCATCGTGCTGAAAGGCGATGTACCGAGCCCGTTCTCGCCGCCATCGGGCTGCCGCTTCCACACGCGCTGTCCCGTGGCCATGCCGATGTGCAGACAGCAGGAGCCGGAACTGCGCCTCGTTGCGGAACACCAGTCAGCAGCCTGCCACCTTGCGGGGCGATGACGGAGCAACGCCCGTTTGCAGGTCAGTGGAGGATCGACACCACCTCGATCTATCGGAATCTGTCTGTGCAGGTAAGGTCTGCCATAACTGGAAAGACAGGGATCTGACCGGAAAACAGGGGCGGAATAGCGGGTTGGTCTCCTTAGCCTAAACGATCGAGATGGGGCGCACGGTCGGTTCCAATTTGCATTAGGGCGACCTGCTAGCGCCGGACCCGGCCGCCGGCCTGCTGGATGAGCCGTGCAACTTCAGTCTGTCCCTTTGCGATAGCATGCGCCAGCGCCGTAACCCCGTCACGGTCCGCCAAATTCGGATCAGCCCCGGCCTGCAACACGAGACGTATCGCTTCCTGATGGCGTGTGCCACCCTGACCGAGGATCACAATTTCCAGCAGACAGGTCCAGCCAAGGTTGTTGACGTGATTGACGTCAATCTGCGTCGGCAGCAGCAACCGTATCGCCTCGACATGTGCGCGCTCGCAGGCTGGAATCAGCGCGTTGCCGCCAAACCGGTTGCGGATTGAAAGGTCAGGCCCGCGCCGGATCATCTTCGCGATGATCTCGGCCCGGCCCTGCGCGCCAGCCAGCAGCCACGTCGTATCGCGATTGGCTGCCTGCACATTGATGCTTGCGCCAGCGTCCATCAGCGCTTCGGCGATGGCGACGTGATTGCCGTTGACCGCGAGGAGCAGTGCTGTCTGGCCAGAACGGTCCTGCGCATCGACAGGCGCTTTTGCCGCCAGGAGGGTCTGCACCCGTATCAGATCACCGCGTCCGGCGGCCATGATCAACTCCGTCCCTGCGTGAGGTTGCGCCATGGCTGGCTCCGATTTGGGGATCAGAAACGCCACGATGGCGGCGAGCAGAAAAAAAGCCCGAATCAGGGTCAGGGGTTTGCCCCTCTTGGTGCGCCATGGTCGCGTCCTTCGGGGCCGACACGCATGCTGGAAATCCCGGCCCTGGACAGTGCGCGCTGGCAGACCGCGCATGGAATGGACGTGGCGACGATCACCGCGCCGGACAAGTCCTCGCGTCCCATCTGCCGTTGGGCATCCCACACGGCGATGCGCTCGGCATGCGCATCCGGGTTCCTGTCGGTGATGACGCGGCTGCGTCCGCTTCCGATGATCCGGCCATCCAGCACCACAACTGCCCCATAGGGCTGGTCGCCGGCGGCCACGGCGGCATCGCGCAGGCGCGCAGCCTCAACGGCAAAGACTTCGCTGTGCGCCTGCGCCCTGCGGTTCACATCGAACAGCCCAAACCAACTGGCCGCGGCCGCGAGACCTTGCCGACGGGTCAGATGCGGAACGCTTGCCATGAACGCCTCCCTTGCCGCGCAAGCATGCCTGCAAGCCCATGAAATGCAAACCTTTGCTTGACGCTTCCGTATTGAGTCAGGTGCTCTCTCTCGTAAGAGAAGGGTATTTGCACCATTTCCGGACGTTCCGCCTTGCTCTCTGTCTGTGAGAGGGGCGCTTGTCTAGACCCCGGAAATCGCCAGACTTCTCTGTGAGAACCGGAAAAACATCGGTTCGATCAGGAGTGGCTGGTGCCGGCGGAGAGGATTGAACTCCCGACCTTCGGTTTACAAAACCGCTGCACTACCGCTGTGCTACGCCGGCATCCAACCGGCTGAATAGCTGCGTCGGCGGTTTGTGGCAACCCGGGCGCGATCGGGCGGCCCAACAAAAACCGTCCTGGACAAAGGCCCAAGAAAAAACCCGCCATCGCTGGCGGGTGTCCGGAAGTTGCCCGGGCTGGCCGGGGTGAGGAGGACCGATCCGTTTGGCGGGACCGGTCCTCGTGTTCGGTTGTCGGTCACTTCACCGTGTCGAGATCGCGGTCGTTAGTTTCCTTGACGAAAAGGACACCGATCACGAACGTCATCAGGGCGAACCCGACCGGGTACCAGAGACCCGAGTAGATGTCGCCGGTCGACGCCACCACCGCGAAGGAGGTCGCCGGCAGCAGGCCGCCGAACCAGCCATTACCGATGTGGTAGGGCAGGGACATGGCGGTGTAGCGGATGCGGGTCGGGAAGAACTCGACCAGCGCGGCTGCAATCGGGCCGTAGACCATGGTCACGTAGATCACCATCACGGTGAGCAGCGCGATGACCCAAAGGGCCTGCGGATTGGCAAGGGCCGCGAAGAAGCCGTCGACCTTGACCCTCGCCGCGTCGGTTGCGCCGGGATAGCCCGCCGCGATGGCAGCCTTGGTGATGTTGGCCGCGAAGTCCTTGTCATAGACCACCGGTGCACCGTTGACCGTGATCTTCATCGGCGTGCCAGCGGGAGCGTCGATCTTCTTGTAGGCATAGGCCTGCAAGGTGATGGCGCGGCGGGCAAGGTCGCACGGCGTGGTGAAGGTACGGATACCGACCGGATCAAAGAGCGAGCCGCACTCGGCCGGATCTGCCGCAACCTCGATTTTGACGGCTTCGATGGCCTTGGCATAGGTCGGGTTCGCGGCATTGGTCAGCGCTGCGAAGAGCGGGAAGTAGGTGAGAGCCGCGATCAGGCAGCCTGCCAGAATCACCGGCTTGCGGCCGATGCGGTCGGACAGCGAGCCGAAGACGATGAACCCGCCTGTGCCGAGGATCAGCGACCATGCGATCAGCACGTTCGCGGTGAGCAGATCGACCTTGAGGATCGCCTGCAGGAAGAACAGCGCGTAGAACTGGCCCGTGTACCAGACCACGGCTTGGCCGACGACGAGGCCGAACAGGGCGATCAGCACAATCTTGGCGTTCTTCCACTGGCCGAAGGCTTCCGAAAGCGGGGCTTTCGAGTGGGTGCCTTCTTCCTTCATCTTCTGGAAGGCGGGGGATTCCTGCATCTGCAGGCGGATCCAGACCGAGATCGCAAGAAGCAGGATCGAACCGAGGAACGGAATACGCCACCCACCCTTTAGGCCGAAGAACAGCTCAAGATCGGTCTGGAAGTTCTTCTCGCCCATCTGGATGCGCAGACCCACGATGATGAAGAGGGACAGCAGCAGGCCCAGCGTCGCGGTCGTCTGGATCCAGGAGGTGTAGAAGCCCCGGCGGCCGACCGGTGCGTGCTCGGCGACATAGACAGCGGCGCCACCATATTCTCCGCCGAGCGCGAGGCCCTGCAGCATCCGCAGCGCGATCAGCGCGACCGGAGCGATCCAGCCGATCTGCGCATAGGAAGGCAGCAGGCCGACGAGGAAGGTCGATGCGCCCATGATCAGGATGGTCACGAGGAAGGTGTACTTGCGGCCCACAAGATCGCCGAGCCGGCCGAACACCAGAGCGCCAAACGGGCGGACCAGGAAGCCTGCGGCGAAGGCCAGCAGGGCAAAGATGTTGCGGGTGTTGACGTCAAAGGCGGAGAAGAACTGCGCGCCGATGATGGCGGCGAGTGATCCGTAGAGATAGAAATCGTACCATTCGAAGATTGTGCCGAGCGATGAGGCCAGAATGACCTTCTTTTCGCCTGCGGACATGGGACGTGGCGCGGCCATCGTCCCGGTTGCTGCCATGGTCATGGCGATTCTCCCCGTTCTGTTTCCCGACAGAGGCCGCACCTGATGCTGGTCGTTTCTGCTCCCCGGTGCGCGGTGTCATGCGCCAAGAGGAGTCCCAGCCGTTTCGGCTCTCCCGGAGACGGCCTACGCCCGGTGATGGTGAATCTAAATATACCAAATGGTCGTGTGACTTTAGATATAATACGAAATGTCTAGGTGATTTAGCGGATGGACGCGCCGCACCGGTTAAGGCCGAGCAGAAGCGGCGCCCAACTGATGACTCGTCAAGCCCGATCGGCTGCGCTAACACTGTGGGTGGAGGCCGTTTGAGACAGGAGTGCGCCATGCTGCGCCTGACATTCTGTGCGTCCCTTATCGCCATGACCATCGCCGCAATCGCTGCCACACCCGCCGTGGCGCAACCGCCGCCGCGCGCCAAGGGGTTCGCCACCCAGGGCGTGCGCCCGCCGCCGGTTACGGTGCGTCCGCCCGCCCGTCCGTCGCGGCCGGTCATCCAGAACGCCTATCTCGGGAGCGTTCTGCCATTCTATGGCTACGCCTACGGCCAGACGGTGATCATCGAGCGCAACCCGCCCGCGCCCGCCGCCACGCAGCTGACGATCAACACGATCCCTACGGTCGTCGGCATCCGGCGCCCGCCGGAAGCGCAACCGCTGATCTATCGGATCGGAGACGGCGGCGGCGCGCGCCTCGTCAACCGCGGCATGCGCGAGCGCTGGCTGGCCGAGCGCAGCAGCATGCGGCAAGCCCGTTCGGGGACTGCCGCGCCCGACACGAGCGGGGCGCGCATCATTGTGGTTCGTTGATGTGCCCTGGCTGCGTCAACCGCCAAGCCTGAGATGGGCTGAATAGAGCGCGATCGCCGTCGCGTTGGAGACATTCAGGCTCTTGATCGAGCCCGGCATGTCGAGCCGTGCGACGGCGTCGCAAAGGCCCATGGTGCGCTGGCGCAGGCCCTTGCCTTCGGCGCCCATCACGAGAGCGAGGGGGCGCGTGAGCTTAATCTCCTCGTAGGAGGAGGGCGCTTCTGAATCGAAACCGACACACATATAGCCCTCGTCCTTGAGCTGCAGCAGCGCGTCGCCGAGATTGCGCACCGGGATGATCGGGACATGTTCGAGCGCGCCCGAGGCGCTCTTGGCCAATACGCCGGTTGCGTCCGGCGAGTGGCGGACCGTGACGATGACGGCGCCCACGCCGAAGGCTGCAGCCGAGCGCAACATCGCGCCGACATTGTGCGGATCGGTGATCTGGTCGAGCACGAGGACCAGCGCGTCCTGCCCGAGGGACTTCAGCGTCGGCGGTTCCAGAGGGTCGCATTCCAGATAAAGCCCCTGATGCACCGCGTCAGGCGTCAGCAGCCGATCGATCTCGCCGGGGCGGACCAGTTCGACCGGGCAGGGAGGCTCGCCGATCTCCTCGCGGACGCGGATCATGGCATTTTCGGTGGCCATCAGGCGACGAAAGTGGCGCTCCGGATTGCGCAACGCTTCGGCGACAGGATGCCAGCCATAGAGCACAGTAACGTCCAGCGGCATGGGCGGCCTCGGCCCTCGGCTGCGATTGCCTCCGAAGCGGTTCCGACCCGGGCCGCCATCCTGCGGGCGGCCGGCGCTGTAGGGCGGTTTGCCGAAGGGTTTGCGCGGGCCTCTGGGCCGATCACCGTCAGTCATTGCGCCTGTCCTGTTCTGCGGGGCCTTATGGACCAGCTTGCGGCGCCGCGCCACCCCGCCGCGGGCGCCGTGGCCCGGCCCAACGACATCCTTGCACTTCTCAGCATGCTACGCGACACTTGGTGGCCGCGCAGCGCCAACAGCGGATTTCAGGGACAACGAGTCGGACCAATGCTGCATTTCTCCGGCCGTCCAGCCCGCGCAGATCATCAGCTCGCCACCGATGGGTCGGCGGCAGCGGTCCGATTGACCGCAAACGCGCAGACCATCGCGGCATGACAATCGCGCGCCGCGTTCTCAAGACGCTTGTTCGCAACGGGCTGTCGGCGATCCCGACTGTCCTCGCCATCGTGATTCTGAATTTCTTCCTGCTCCAGCTGGCTCCGGGCGATGCGGCCGATGTGATTGCGGGCGAGTCGGGCGCGGCCACTGAGGAATCCATGCGGCAGCTGCGGGCGCGGCTCGGACTTGATCTTCCGGTGGTGGCCCAGTTGCAGGCCTATCTGTCAAATCTGGCGCAGGGGAGTCTGGGCTTTTCGCCGCGCTACAACATGCCCGTGGCCGATCTCATCCTCCAGCGGCTGCCGCAGACACTGATGCTGCTGGGGATGGCGCTCGGCTTCGCCTTCGTGCTTGGCGTCACGCTCGGCACCGTCATGGCCCTGAATGCCGGGCGCTGGCCGGACAGGATGATCTCGGTGCTGACGCTGCTGCTCTATTCGGTGCCCGGCTTCTGGATCGGGCTGATGCTGATCGTGCTGTTCTCGATCAAGCTGGGCTGGCTGCC
This sequence comes from Hyphomicrobiales bacterium, assembly GCA_026400555.1. Lineage (GTDB taxonomy): Bacteria > Pseudomonadota > Alphaproteobacteria > Rhizobiales > Beijerinckiaceae > Allobosea. The sequence continues at coordinate 8,091 of JAPLOW010000227.1, read as the reverse complement.
CAGCGGTGGCGCCGAGACCATCGCGTCTGGCTTCGCGGGGCTCGACCTCGTGCTGGACCGCCTGCGGCACATGATCCTGCCATCGCTGACCCTGTCGCTGTTCTTCATCGCCGTCTATGCGCGGCTGACCCGCGCCGCGGTGATGGAGGTGGCCGAACAGGACTTCGTCCGGACAGCGCGTGCCAAAGGACTGTCAGGTTTTACCGTCGGCTTCCGGCATGTGCTGCGCAATGCGCTCCTGCCAGTGACGACGCTGGCCGGCATGCATATCGGCGGTGTGCTGGGCGGCGCGGTGGTGGTCGAGACAGTGTTCAGCTGGCCCGGCCTCGGACGCCTCGCTTTCGAAGCCGTGATGCGGCGCGACTACAATGTCCTGCTCGGGGTCCTGCTGCTCTCGTCCTTCGTGGTGATCATTGCCAACATGTTGGTGGACCTGCTGCAGGCGTGGCTTGATCCGCGCATCGAGGTGCGTTGATGGCCGCCGTCACCGACGTGACTGGATCATCGGCCGCGCCGCAGGAGCGGCGGCGCCGCGCGCTCAGGGCCTTCCTGCGCAATCCCGCCGGCATGATCTCGCTGGCCTTCCTGCTAGGCGCCGTCGCCCTGGCGCTGGCCGCACCGCATCTGTATCCGGAAGACCCGCTGTCGATGGTGGCGAGGCCGTTTCTGTGGCCGGGGCAGAACGCCGCCTATCCGCTCGGGACGGATTCGCTCGGCCGCGATGTGGCCGCCGGGGTGGTCTGGGGCACGCGCATTTCGCTGCTGGTCGGCTTTTGCGCCATGGCGCTGGGGATCAGCGTCGGGCTGCTGGTCGGTGCGGTCGCGGGCTATTTTGGCGGGCGGGTCGACGACGCGCTCGTCAAGTTCATCGAGATTTTCCAGACGCCGCCCAGTTTTGTGCTGCTGGTTGTGCTGGTGGCCATCGCCCAGCCGGCCATCAGCACGGTCATCGTCGCGATCGCGCTGGTCACCTGGCCGACGGCGGCCCGTCTGGTGCGCGCCGAATTCCGGTCGCTGCGCGAGAAGGACTTCGTGATGGCGGCGCGTGGCCTTGGCTATGGCCATGCCCGCATCATCTTCCGCGAGATTTTGCCCAACGCCCTGCCGCCGCTGATCGTGAGCGCCTCGGTGCTGGTGGCGACCGCGATCCTGATGGAGGCCGCGCTGTCCTTCCTGGGCCTGAGCGATCCGAATGTGGTGAGCTGGGGCAGCATGATCGGGGCAGGGCGCGAACTGCTGCGTACTGCCTGGTATCTGTGCGCCGTGCCGGGCGTCGCGATCGTGCTGACTGTGCTCGCCCTCAATCTTCTCGGCGACGCGCTGAATGATTCCCTCAATCCGCGCGTTTCGGCGAAGCGGTAGCGCCCGGATGACCGTGCCATTGCTTGACGTTCATGACCTGACGATTGCGTTTCCGGCGGCGCGGCCGGTGAGCAACCTGTCCTTCAGCGTCGCGGGCGGCGAAACGGTGGCGATCGTCGGTGAATCGGGATCGGGCAAGTCGCTGACAGCGCTGGCGCTCATGCGGCTGCTACCCGGGGCGGCGCGCATCAGTTCCGGGCGCATCAGCTTTGACGGGCATGATCTTGCCGCCCTCAGGGAGCCGGCGATGCGCAAGGTGCGCGGGGCGCGGCTGGCAATGATCTTCCAGGAGCCGATGACGTCGCTCAACCCGGTTCTCACCATTGGCGCACAGATCGTCGACGTGCTGAAGTTGCACGAGAACCTATCTCGCCAGACGGCGCGGGCGCGGGTCCGCACCGGCTGTCCGGCGGGATGCGCCAGCGCGTGATGATTGCCATCGCGGTCGCTTGCGGACCAAGGCTGCTGATCGCGGATGAGCCGACGACGGCGCTTGACGTGACCATCCAGGCGCAGGTGCTGGATCTGCTCGACGGGTTGCGTCGCGATCTTGGCATGGGCCTGCTGCTGATCACCCATGATCTCGGCGTGGTCGGTCAATGGGCCGACCGGGTCGTCGTGATGTATGCCGGGCGCAAGGTCGAGGAGGGGGCGCCGGAGGTGATCCTGCACCGCCCGCGCCACCCCTACACCGAAGGGCTGCTGGCCGCCTCGCCGCGCACAGCGGAGGGATCAAGCTACCGCGACGGGCTTCTGCGCGAAATCCGCGGCAGCATCGCCAGCGCCGCCGGCGAGCAGGGCTGCCCGTTCCGGCCGCGGTGCCCGAAGGCTGCGCCCGACTGCGGCCACGCGCCGCCGCCGGCTGTCGTCGTCGAGCCAGGGCATCTGGCTGCCTGCCCCGTGCTGAACCCGCCGGAGGGGCGCGATGCCGTTGCTTGAAGTCACGGAGCTTCAGACCCATTACGCCACCTCGCGCGGGCTCCTGAAGGCCGTCGACGGGGTCAGCTTCACTGTTTCTGCCGGAGAGAGCGTCGGGCTCGTGGGGGAATCGGGGTGCGGCAAGTCCACCCTCGGCAAGGCCATCCTCGGCCTGGCCCCGGTCACGGGCGGGGTGGTGCGGTTCGACAGCGAGGCGGTTTCCCGCCTCGGAGGCGGTGCGCGGAAGCCGTTCCGGCGGCGTATGCAGATGATCTTTCAGGACCCGTTCGGATCGCTCAACCCACGCCACAGCATCGGCGACATCCTGGCCGCGCCGCTTGCGGTGCATGGCATCGGCAAAGCTGGCGAGCGGCGGGACAGTGTTGCGCGCATCCTTGCCCAGGTCGGGCTGCCGGCAGACAGCATCCACCGTTATCCGCATGAATTCTCAGGCGGCCAGCGCCAGCGCATCGGCATCGCGCGGGCGCTGATCCTTGATCCTGATCTGGTGATCTGCGATGAGCCGGTGTCCGCGCTCGACCTGTCGATCCAGGCCCAGATCATCAATCTGCTGGTGTCGCTGAAAGGCGAGTTCGGACTGAGCTTCCTGTTCATCTCGCATGATCTGTCGGTGGTGCGCTATTTCAGCGACCGCGTGCTCGTGATGTATCTCGGCGTGATCGTCGAAAGCGCGACGGCGGGCCAGCTGTGGTCACGTCCGCTTCACCCCTACACCCGCGCCCTGATCGCCGCAGTGCCCGATCCGGCCCGCAGGCGGCAGGCGGCCCCGCTCGACGGTGACCTGCCGGGACCGCAGGATGTGCCGGTCGGCTGCCGCTTTCATCCGCGCTGCCCGCTCGCCAGCGACCGCTGCCGCGTCGAGGCTCCCCTGCCGAGGACATGGGCTCCCGGCCATGACGTGGCCTGCCATCACGCCGATGAGGCGCTGCGGGCGGGGGCTCAACCGTAGGTGCGGAAATCGCGTGGCAAGGTGCTCATCACCTCGATCCCGCCGGGCGTGACGAGAACCTGGTCCTCAATGATGAACCCGCCCAAGCCGTCGACATAGTAGGGCGCCTCGACAGCGAGAACCATGCCCGGCTCCGCCAAAACATCGCTGTCGGCGGCGATGAATGGCCATTGCTCGCTGAACGGGTCATTGCCGAGACCGTGGCCGAAATGACCACGCCGGTAGCCCGCGACGCCCCTGTCCTGCACGGTCTTCAGCATGGTCGCGTAGACATCCGCCAATGGCCGGCCCGGTCCAAGCAGGGCCAGCCCGGCCTCGAGCCCGGCGAGCAAGGCCGCATGCAGCTCGCGCGCGGCCCTCGGCGGCTGGCCGAGCACAACAGTCCGCGCCATGTCCGACGAGTATCCGTCGATAACAACGCCGACATCGAATTTCAGGATATCGCCCATCTGCGCCGGCCGTCCCGCTCCCCATGGGTCCGGCCCGATGGATATATAGTCCCACACGCTGCCCGGCTGCACGCCACGCCTCGTGGCCGCATCGCGCACAGCGGCGCCATACACGGCGCCAAGCTCGCGCCGATCTATCCCCGGCCGGATGATGCCGAGCGCCGCGACCAATCCCGCCTCGCTCAGTTCGACCGCAGCACGCAGCCGTTCGAACTCGGCGGTGGTCTTGACCATGCGCAGCCTTCGGATCGTGTCTGTTCCATCCACAATCTCGGCGTGGGGGAGCGCCTGTCGGATCAGCGCAAGGTCGGCGGCTGGCACAAAGGCGAGATCGAGGCCCAGCCGCGCCCGTCCGAGTCCGCGTGCGGCCAGTTGCTCCGCCAGCAGCGAAAACGCCGCGGCCGCATCGAAGGTGGACGGCCTTGCCGTAGCCGCGCCGCCGAAAAGCGTGCCGATCGGCTCAACCGCACGCTGCGGATCTATCCGTATGCGGTCCACCCAGATCGGATGAAAGGCGAAATCGACCGCTCCAACTGCGCCGCAGGCCCCCTCCATCAGGTCGGGCATGACGGCGGCGAGTCGACTGTGCGGATCGGCAGGGATCAGGGCCGATGCGGCGCCGGCACGCCGAAAAAGGCCTGCGACACCGGGGTTGACGCCAATGGCGTAGGCGACATGTTCGGGCTGGAACAGCACGAGCGCGTCGAGCCTTGCAGCTTTCATCAGGGCTTCGGCCCGTCTGCGATCAAGTCCGTCTGCCGTCATTGTCGATGCCTTTCCGAAGACCAAGGCTCTTGTCTACCGCGACAAGCCGCGCGTCGCTACGGGCACAGACCCCGATGGACGGCGAACACTCTTGATTGACATGCCTTCACAGGGGCGTTGCCTGTGTCATTCTGGCCTCCGTCGTCGCAGCGCATCACAGAGCACGCAAGCTTATGCCCCAGCTTCAACACGCTGCCTTGCCGCGCGCCGAGGTGACGGACCTCGCGGTGGATCATATTGGTGTGGTGGTCCACGACCTCGCCGCCGAGGTCGCCGCCTGGCGCGGCTGCGGCTTCGCGGTGTCCGACCCTGTTGCGCTGATGGGTGTCGATGGTGAGGGGCGGCCCGTGCCGCTCGGGCAAGCGAGCGCCCATGTCGTGTTCGAGAACAGCTATGTCGAGCTGTCCTCTCCGGACCCTGGCAGCGGCAATCATCTGGAGCCCTATCTGGCCCACGGGGAGGGTGTCCGCATTCTGGTTCTGGCCACAGCCGATGCTGAGGCGGCGCGATCGTCAGTGGGCGCGCCGGAGGTGAGATCCGCCTCGCGCCGCGTCATCATCGATGGGAAGGCGCAGACCGCGCGGTTCCGCTGGTTTCCGCTTCCCGCCGACCTCGTGCCCGCCACGCTGTCGGCTGTGGTCGAGCACCTGACGCCGGACCTCGTATTCCACCCCTCACTGGTGGTCCATCCGAACGGGGCGCGGCAACTCACGCGCATCCTGGCCGCCGGGCGGCGCGACGATCTGTTGACGTGCGACGTTCCGCCGCCCCGGACCATTTCTGGTCTTCTGCCGCCGCTGCTGGCGTTGTCAGACGGAGCCGGAATCCTGAAGATAAGCGCTTTCACGGTATCGACCGCGACTGGCGGGGAGATTCATTGCAGTGTGTGACGCGGCCGGGCAAAAAGCCGACCCTCGATTGCGCCTGAAGCCCGCATTCAAGGTTCGGGTTGCCGGGCCCCGCCGATTGCCAAGGCGTTGGCGCTTGTGCTTGATTGCACGACTTCTTTCTTTCGACCCCCTGACATAATGGTGGAGGCTCCATGCTGCGAAAGCGCGACGTTCTGGCCCTGGCTTTCGGGGCGTCGATCGGCCTGACGGCGTTGTCATCAGCGCTTGTGCAGGCCCAGACCGATCAGCCGCGGCATGGCGGCACGCTGCGCTTCGTGATGAAGTACGAGCCGGCGACGCTGACCTCGATCAATAACACCTCGACACCGCTGACCTCCGGCAAGATTTTCGATGGTCTCGTCACCTATGATTTCGATCTCAATCCGAAACCGCAACTGGCGACGTCATGGACAGTTTCGCCTGACGGGTTGAAGTATACGTTCAAGCTGCGTGAGGACGTTACCTGGCATGACGGCAAGCCATTCAGTTCCGCCGATGCCGCGTTCTCGATCCTGCGCCTGAAGCAGGGTCATCCGCGCGGACGCGCCACCTTCGCCAATGTGACCCAGGCCAACACGCCGGACGCCAACACACTCGAAATTGTGCTGTCGCAGCCGGCGCCTTACCTGATCGTCGCGCTCGGACCATCGGAATCGCCGATCGTGCCGAAGCATCTGTATGAGGGCGTCGACGTGAGCGCGCCGCCTGGTCCGCCCTTGCTGATCGGCACCGGTCCGTTTGTACTGAAAGAGTGGGTGAGGGGCAGCCATGCCGTCCTCGAGCGCAACGCCAACTATTGGGACAAGCCCAAGCCCTATCTTGACCGTGTCGTGTTCCGCTTCATGCCGGATGCGGCGGCGCGTGCGGCGGCTTTCGAGGCCGGCGATCTCGATCTGGGCAGCAGCGCGCCGGTTCCGCTGGCGGACCTGCCGCGCTTCGAGCGCGACCCGCGCTTTGTGGTGGCGCGTCAGGACTTCGCCTACACCGGGCAGCAGCACCAGATCTTCTTCAACCTCGAGACCGAGGTGCTGAAGGACAAGCGGGTACGCGAGGCTGTGGCCCATGCGCTCGACCTCAACCGGATCGTCGAGACGGTCTTCTACGGCGCGGCCAAGGTGTCGCCGTCGCCGGTCTCGGTGGCGCTTGCCCCGTTCCATGATTCATCGATCAAGCCCCGCGCCTTCGACCCTGCCCGTTCCGAACGGCTGCTGGAAGAGGCCGTCCTGCCCAAGAAGGCCGACGGCATGCGCGTGCAGCTCAGGCTGCTGATCAATCCGTTCATCGATTCGAGGCTGGCGGATTTCGTCCGGCAGTCGCTGCGCAGGGTGGGGATCGACGCCGTCATCCAGCCGCGCGAACTGTCCGCCTACGTCAAGCAGGTGTACGGGGATCGGCAATTCGACATGATCATCGAGTCGCTCTCGAACGTGTTCGACCCGACCGTCGGGGTGCAGCGCGGCTACTGGTCGAAGAACTTCAAGCCCGGCCTGCCGTTCTCGAACTCTGCCCGCTATGAAAGCCCGGAGGCCGACAGGCTGCTTGAAGCCGCAGCGATTGAGGTCGATCCGGCGAAGCGCAAGGCCCTGTTCCGCGAATTCCAGCAGTTGATCCACCGTGACATTCCGTCGGTCGACCTGATCTCGCCGCTTGAGGTTGTCATCGCGAACCGCCGGTTACGCAACTATGCGGTGGGCGCCGAGGGTGTCAGCAGCAACTGGGCTGATGCCTACTTCGCCGCCAATTGAGCCAGCGAAACGGCAAGACGGCTTCAGGACCGCAGGCGTAAAGGTCTGGAAAGCAAAAATGGTGGGGGAAGCAGGACTCGAACCTGCGAAGGCTTAGCCAGCGGATTTACAGTCCGCCCCCTTTGCCGCTCGGGACATTCCCCCACTTGGGCGCGTCCTTGCCGGGGCAAACGCACGCCAACCGGCCATCGACCGGGAGCGGCGCTTTCTATGAGCGCGGACGGCGACATGTCAACCGGCAGAACCATGCGCAATTGCGTTTCTTGGTGAGGCTCCCGACGGGCGCTCCTTTCAGGCCATGCCGCAAATTGGGTCTTGTGTCTTATATAAGACTTCGGCATAAGATGGGGCATCGTGGTTCGGCGAAAGCTGGCGCCAAGACGAATGTGTCCGTCAGAGACACTGCGCATCAAAGGGAGCGACATGTGGCAGCGGTGACGATCCGCAAGGTCCGCAAGGTCTTCGGCAAGGTGGAGGTGATCCACGGCGTCGATCTGACCTTTGGCGAGGGTGAATTCGTGGTGCTGGTCGGCCCGTCCGGCTGTGGCAAATCCACCCTCCTGCGCATGATCGCAGGGCTTGAATCGGTCAGCGACGGCGAAATCGACATTGGCGGGGTGGTGGTCAACGACCTCGCGCCGCGCGACCGCGACATCGCCATGGTGTTCCAGGATTACGCGCTCTATCCGCACAAGAGCGTCTACGACAACATGGGCTTCGGCTTGAAGATGCGCGGCGCTTCGGCAGCCGAGATAGAAGAACGCGTCAAGGAAGCCTCGGAAGTCCTTCAGATCGGACATCTTCTTGATCGCAGGCCGGGCCAGCTTTCCGGCGGTCAGCGCCAGCGTGTGGCCATGGGGCGCGCCATCGTCAGGCGTCCGAAAGTGTTCCTCTTCGACGAGCCGCTGTCGAACCTCGACGCGCAACTTCGCGCCGAGGTGCGCATCGAGATCAAGAAGCTGCACCAGCGCTTCGGCACCTCGATTGTCTAC
>JAPLOW010000105.1 GCA_026400555.1 Hyphomicrobiales bacterium | reverse complement strand
TCTGCTCAGCCCGGCGTGCGGCGTCCGCATGTGTCATCCCCTTGGCGACATCTCCGGCGCCCAGGCCTTCTACGATGTGGCCTACAAGCCGCTGTTCGCCGCTCTGCCGGACCTTGAACGGCGCGACACCATCGTCATCGCCGGGCAGACGCCGGACGGGCAGGATTGGGTCGGTTGTTGTGGCCATTACACGGGCGTCTTCGCCGCGCCCTGGCTCGATATTCCCGCCACCGGGCATCAGGTCGCCATGCGCTTTCACGAATTCTACCGCTTTGACGGCGGGCGGATCACTGAAGTACAGGCGATCTGGGACATTCCGGAGATGATGATGCAGGCTTCGGCGTGGCCTATGGCACCTAGCCTTGGACGCGAGTGGCACGTGCCTGGCCCGGCGACGCAGGACGGGCTGGTGCCAGGCCCCTATGCCGGCGAACTGAGCGACAGGACGCGACAGCGGGTTGTCGAGATGCTGACGGCGATGAAGCGGCATCCGATGGACGGCGACCCCGAGGTCATGGAATTGGAGCGTTACTGGCATCCGCGCATGACCTGGTATGGCCCGTCGGGCATCGGGACCGGGAGGGGTATCGCCGGATTCCGGAACTGGCACCAGATCCCCTACCTCAACGCCATGCCCGATCGCGGGCAGTATCCGGAGCAGACCCGCGCGCATTTCTTTGCCGATGGCCGCTACGCCGCCGTGACGGGTTGGCCCAACATGATGCAGACCCTGACGGGCGATGGATGGATGGGCCTGGCCCCGACCGGGACGCGACTCAGCATGCGGAGCCTCGACTTCTGGCGGCTCGAAGGCGACCTCATCCGGGAAAACTGGGTGATGGTCGATCTTCTGGACACATACCGGCAGATCGGTATCGATGTCTTTGCGCGGCTGCGCGAGTTCAACAAGGCACGCAGCGGCTTCTCGCGCGAAACCGGGAGGCCCCTGTGACGACGCTCCCCCTCACACCCTCATTCCGGCTTGATGGCAGGCGTGCGCTGGTCACCGGCGCAGGGCGCGGTATCGGACTGGCCATCGCAGCGGCGCTGGCGGAAGCCGGCGCAGCCGTCACCCTGTGTGCCCGCTCCGCCGGCGAGATCGAGGCCGCCGCCGCCGCCATCCGGGAGCGCGGCGAGCAGGCCGAAGGGCTGGCGCTCGACGTATCCGATCTCGATGCCGTCACGGCGGCGCTGGCGGCACGGCCGGCCTTCGACATTCTGGTCAACAATGCCGGCATGAACCGTCCGACCCCGTTCACCGACGTCACGGTCAGCGACTATGACCAGATCATGGGTCTGAACGTGCGCGCGGCCTTCTTCCTTTCACAGGCGGTGGCGAGGGGCATGATCGCGGCAGGCAGGCGCGGCGTGATCCTGAACGTCTCGTCGCAGATGGGGCATGTCGGCGGCATCGACCGCACGGTCTATGCCGCCTCAAAGCACGCCATCGAGGGTCTGACCAAGACAATGGCGATCGAGCTAGGGCCGAAAGGCATTCGCGTCAATTCGATCGGGCCGACCTTCATCCGCACCGAACTCACGGCCGCGACCTTTGCAAACCCCGAGCGGCTCGCCTGGATCAGGTCGAAGATCAAGCTCGACCGTGTCGGCGAGGTCGAGGACATCATGGGAGCGGCGGTGTTTCTCGCCAGCGACGCGGCCGCCCTGATCACCGGAACATCATTGCTGATTGACGGCGGCTGGACCGCCGGCTGACCCCGACCCAACAAGGACCGCCGATATGCCGATCGAAGGCTTCGACCCACGCTGGACAGACTTTCCCGACTATATCATCGGCATCACCAAGGAGATCTGGGAGGATCGCGGCATCGCGACCCTGCATCACTACTATGCGCCCAACCTGCCGGTGCGCTCGCCCGGGTCGCTCGTGATCGGCAACCAGAATGTCATCGCCGCCACCATGGCCACGCTGGCCGAATTTCCTGACAGGACGCTGCTGGGCGAGGACGTGATCTGGTGCGGGGACAACGCGAACGGCCTGCTCTCGTCCCACCGCCTGTTCTCGACCGCGACCCATGCCCGCGATGGAGTCTACGGCAAGGCGACCGGGACCAAACTCAAGTACCGGATCATTGCCGACTGTGCGGCGCGCAACAACCAGATCTTCGACGAGTGGCTGATCCGCGACCAGGGCGCAATCGTGCGCCAGCTTGGCTGGGACCCGAAGGCCTACGCGGCGGACCTCATCACGCGCGAGGGTGGACCCGACAAATGCGTGCGACCGTTC
>JAPLOW010000247.1 GCA_026400555.1 Hyphomicrobiales bacterium | reverse complement strand
GGCACAGAGCCCATGCCGCCGATCACCGTCACGACGAACACCTCGGTAATGATCGAGATGTCCATCTGCGTGTTGATCGCCACGCGCGGGATCTGCAACGCCCCGCCGAGGCCGGCGAGGAACGCACCGAGAAACAGCGTGCCGGTGAACAGCCAGACCTGGTTGACCCCAAGCGCCGCGACCATTTCGCGATCCTGCGTTGCGGCGCGGATCAGGACGCCGAAACGCGTCTTCTGCATCAGGAGCCAGAGCCCGGCCAGCACGACGAGCCCCGCCGCAATCAGGAACAGTTCATAGGCCGGAAAGCGCTGCTCCATGATGAACACGCCATGGCGAAGCGATGGCGCTCGCGGCCCCGGGATTTCGACCGCGCCCCAGATCTTGATGACCAGGTCCTGTACGATCAGCACGACGCCGAACGTCGCAAGCAATTGAAAGAGTTCCGGGACGTGGTAAATTCGACGCAAGAGAATGATCTCCATCAGCGCGCCGATCCCGCCGACGATCAACGCAGAGACCAGCACGCCTAGCAGGAACATCGGCAAAGAGCGGTCGATATCGAGCAGCAGCGGCACGATCGTGACGGCCAGATAGCCGCCCAGCATGTACAGGGAGCCATGGGCGAAGTTCACGATCCGCGTCACGCCGAACACGATCGTCAGCCCTGACGCGATGATGAACAGCGATGAAGCGCTCGCGAGGCCGGAAAGCGACTGGATGATGATGAAGGAGAGGTCCATCGGCTCAGTTCTCGTCTGTACAGGGCATCAGCCGACCCGATCCAGCCGCACTTCCCTCCCCATCCTGAACTTGTCGTAGGATGAGGCTCAGCGCGTGCGATCTGGAGTTCATCCTTCGACTGGATGAGGATGAGGATTGCGGAGCGGACGGAATGGTTGTTTCGCTGCGCACGCAAGTGCAGCATCACCCCTTGCGCGCCGCGCGGACCTCGGCCTCTGTGAACATGTACTTGGCGCCGTCCTCGAAGCGCCAGTTCTTCATCGCGCCGGCCTTGCCGCTCAGCGTGGTCTCGCCGACCCAGGCGCCCATGGTCGCCTGCTTGTCGAGGCCGCGCATCGTCACCGGGCCGGAGATGGTGTCGAACTTCATGTCGTCGAAGGTCTTCAGCAACGCCTCGGTCTCGACCGAGCCAGCCTTTGCGATCAGGTCGCGGCACATGTAGGCGAAGACATAGCCGAGGAACGAGCCGAGCCGCGGCGTATCGTTAAATTTGGCGCGGTAGGCGGCGACGAATGCGGCATGCGGCGCGTCCTTGATCTGCTCCCACGGATAGCCTGTCACGATCCAGCCTTCAGGTGTCTCCTCGCCCAGCGGAATCATGTACTCAGGCTCACCGGTGAGCAGGCTCACCACCGTGCGGCGCTCGAACAGGCCGCGCGTGTTGCCCTCGCGCACGAACTGGGTCAGGTCCGCCCCGAAGGTGACGTTGAAGATGCCGTCCGGCCTTGATTGCGCCAGCGCACCCACGGTCGCGCCGGCGTCGATCCTCCCGAGCGCCGGGAACTGCTCGGCCACGAACTCGGCACCCGGCGTCGCCTCGCTGATCAGGCGCTTGAAGTTGGCCACGGCCGACTGGCCATATTCGTAGTTCGGTGCCACCAGCGCCCAGCGGCGGATGTTGCGCGCCTTGACGGCGTCGACCAGCATCTTGGTCTGCATGAAGGTCGAAGGACGCAGGCGGTAAGTGTAGCGGTTACCCTGCGCCATCGTCAGCGCATCGGTCAAAGGCTCGGTCGCCAGGAACATGATCTTGCGCTGGTTGGCGAAGTCGGACACGGCCAGCCCGACATTCGACAGAAACGTGCCGGCGATAAACGAGACGTTCTCACGGGTCACAAGTTCCTCCGCCACGCGCACGGCGTCCCCTGGCGTCGAGCCATCATCGCGGAAAACGAACTCGAGCGGCCGTCCCAGCGCGCCGCCGCGGGCGTTGATCTCGTCCTGCGCCATCTGGATTGCATTGCGGTACGGCTGCGCGAACGCCGCCATGCGGCTGTAGGAATTGAGCTCCCCGATCCGGATGGGCGCGCCGGAGGCAGCAGTCTGGGCGATTGCCGGGCCTGCGAGGCCTGTTGCTCCAAGACCCGCAACAACAGCGCGGCGCGTGAAATTCTGCGGCATGTCCCATTCTCCCCGGTCAAAGGCCCACATGGCCTGCGCCGATGATAGCCCGCATCTGGATCGGCGCAAGCAACCTTCTGGCCAGCGCGCGTGGCATTGCGCAGGGCGTTGACACGGCCCGCAGACTTCCGCGCGCGGTCCGCTTTTTTGGCAGTCAAGTTGACCCAAAATTGACAATGCGAGCAGATTGAGCCGGCTTTTGCCCGGAATCGAGGGAAGGTTAACGTCCGTCTGGCCTAAAAGCAGTCGTCCTGCGTCCATCACTGACGCATGACGAAGGCGTGGCCGCCGGCTTGAATGACCAGGAACGTGAGATGCACTCCGTCCCGGCGCATGTAGACGATTGGTCCCATACGACGAGTTCGTCACTGCAGCGGGAACAGTTCAAGGCGCTGACACGGCTCGTCCCGGTTCTCTTTTGTGTCGTGATCGCCGTGACCCTCACCCTCATTGCGCGAGTTCATCTGCAAACGATGGACAACAGAGCCGCAGCGGTTCAGCGTCAATCCGCTCCAGCAAATACCGGGACTAAACAGCTAGGCTCGCCTATTGGGTCATGGCCCGTGCGCGCAGCGAAACACTGCATGAACGGGACGTCTTGAGGCAGATGCGCCTTGCCGGCATCTTCGGACCGTCCCTTTCCCTGGCCTTCTCGATCATCGGCATCATTCTTTTGCAGTATGGCGATGTGCCGCAACAGGCCCTGGCCATCATGTCGATCTGGATCATTGCTGTTGCGAGCGGGCTTTGCCGTTATGTCCTGCCACGTGCGTCCATCCTGGTGGTGGTCGCAGCCGTCCCGACGGTTTTCGGCCTCCTGATGACTGGGCACGGAGTTATTGCCCACCTCGCTCCGGTTTTCGCAGTCATTTCCGGTCTGGTGCTCTTTCTGCGCCGCGAAATGCACAAGACGTTCGCCGGCATCGTGCAATCGCGCTCCGAACTGGATCTCAGCAGGGCAGAAGCCGAGACAGCCCGCGAAGCTGCGACCACGCTGGCGAACACCGGCCCGCTGACCGGCCTTGCAAACCGCCCCGTGTTTGACGCCTCCATCGCCAAGGATGGCAAAAGGCTTGATGGCAAGCCCGAACCTTTCCTGCTCCTGATGCTGGACCTTGACGGCTTCAAGCCCATCAGC
>JAPLOW010000039.1 GCA_026400555.1 Hyphomicrobiales bacterium | reverse complement strand
CGATGTCCGCATTGGTCCAGATCAGGTGAAGGCTCTTCCAGGCAATCACGCCGCCAAACAGCATCATCAGCAGCTGAATGATGCGTTCGGCGCCGGCGAAGGCCGCGCCGGACAGCCGGTCAAGCACGACGCGGATGCGGATATGGCCGCCGCGGCGCGTTGCGATCATCCAGCCCAGGCACGCCAGCCAGACCATCAGGTAACCGGACAGCTCATCAGTCCAGCTGAAGGGGCGGTTGACGGCGCGCGAGACCACACCGCCCATGACCGAGACCAGCAGGACTGCAGTCAGCAACCCTGCGAGAACGGCCAGCGTTCGGTCAAATGCGGTGAGAAAGCGCGACATGGGGGCTCCGTTGTCATCGGCGCGAGCTGGCACGACCCGGGGAGGTCAGCCGCGCCCGAAGCCGGGTGGCTTGGCGCATCGGGACGAAGGTCTGGCGGGACTTGGCGGGCGCAGCCTCAAAGCGCCTTCAGCGCGTCGAAATTGCCCTTGCCCCAACGGTCGTCGAATTTCGCCGGCACCGTATCGAGCACGGCCTTGCGCCAGGGGGCGAGGTCAGGCTGGATCACGGTCATGCCGGCACTCCGGAGCGTGGCAACGAGGCTCGCCTCCTGCGACAGAAGCTCCTGATCCTGCCAGGCTGCGCCGGCGTCGAAGGCCGCCTGCAGCAGCGCGCGGTCGGGGGCGGGCAGACCTTTCCAGAATCTCTCGTTCACGATGATCATGCGTGGTGTGATGATGTGTTCGGTGAGGACGAGGAACTTCTGCACCTCGAAGAACTTGCCGCTCTGGATCGTCGGCAGCGGATTCTCCTGCCCGTCAACCGCGCCCTGGCTGAGCGAGAGATACAGTTCGGGGAACGCGATCGGCGTCGGGCGCGCGCCCCAGGCTTCGGCCATGGCGCGAAAGACATCGACAGGAGGCACGCGCAGCTTGAAGCCGACCATGTCAGCGGGCGTGTTGACCGCCTTGTTGCCGGTGGTGAGGTGGCGCTTGCCGTAATAGGTCACATTCAGCATCCGCATGTTGCGGCGGCTTGCGAGATCCTCGTTCATCTTGGCGAACACGGGCGTCGCTGTCACCTTGGCAAGGTGGGCGGCATCGCGCCAGAGATAGGGGGCCTCGATCAGCGACAGCTGCGGCAGGAATGCTCCGAGCGCGCCTGCGCCGTCGGTGGTGAACTGCAGCGCGCCGGATGACACCGCCTCGATGATGTCCTTGCCCGCCCCGAGCTGGCCGTTCGGGAAGGACTGGATATCGATGCGGCCCGAGGTCTTCTCCTTCACCTCTTTCGCGATCCGGTCGATCATCTGGACCTGCGGGTGCGACGTCGCCAGCAATTCGCCCCAGCGGATCACAGTTGCCTGCGCCCGCAGCACAGTCGGCATGGCGATCAGGCCGCCGGCTGTGACGAGGCCCTTGATCAGGCTGCGCCTGCTTGAAGTCGTGGTCATGGTACCCTCCCAGGTCACTTTTTGGTTTCGATGTCAGGCGTGGCCGTTCCGGTCCGGCCGCCTCTGCTTCAGTTCATGTCGATGGCCCTGCTGCGCGACATGTTGATGTGCGCCGCCATGGCCGCGACCGCCGCTTCCGGATCCTTGCGCTCGATAGCCTCAATCACTTTCAGGTGGTCGCGGAACACCGGGATCACGAGTTCGGCGTAGAGGCGCGTCTCGTAGCTGCGGATGAGCTTGATCTTGATCCAGTTGACCCGGAAGGCGTTGGAAATGATCTCGTTGCCCAGATGATCGATGATGGTTTCGTGCAAGGACCGGTCGGTCGCCTCGGCATCAGCGATGAGCGTGTCGCGTTCACCCGCCTCGGCCCGCCGGATGATGGCCTCGTGCGAGGCGCGCAGGGCGGCGATGGCCTCGTCGGACCGCGCCGTGGCGTACAGCTGGGTCGCCTGCGTCTCAATGAACAGCCGCATCTGATAGGCGTTGCGGATCAGGCTGAGGTCGACATGGGCGACCTGCATGCCGCGCTGCGGCACGGTGACGATCAGCCCTTCGGCTTCGAGCCGAGGGATCAGTTCCCGGATCGCTCCCAGCGGCATGCCGGTGGTCTCGACGAGTTCGCGCTGGGAGATGAACTGCCCGGGCTTGATCTGCCGCGTCAGCAACTGCTCGGTAAAGCTGTCATAAGCCTTATCGCGCAGCTTGAGCGGCGTGGTGCTCATCGTGTCAGGCCGCCTTGCTGGCATTACGTATGGCCGCGAGCTTGCCGGCCAGCTTGCGGGTATCTGCAGCCGAAAGGGCGTCGAGCGGCGGGCTCATGATGTTCCAGTCCTTGTCGCCGGTGCGATCGCCGATCATGGCCTTGATGGCCGACATGAACGAATAGCCGAGGACCGCGTTGACCATCTCGCCGATCCGGGGATCATCCTTGCCCTGATGGGCGAGCGGGCGCAGCAGGTCGGGCGCGATGTTGGCGAGGCCACAGATGCTGCCCGCGCCGCCATGGCGGACGGCGTTCGCCAACTGGCGCTCGTCACCGACGAGGATCTGCAGGCCCTTGAGTTCGGTCAGACGCTCAAGCGTCGCCGCCCAATCGCCATTGCTGTCCTTCACACCGATCACGGCGCCTGGAAACTCCTTCATCAGCCGCTGCGTGAGTGCAACCGAGATACCGTTCCGGGTCATGCCGGGGATGTGGTAGAGAAGGACGTCGCGCAGGTCCTTGCCGAGCGCCTCGAAGGCGGCGGCGAAGAAGCGGAACAACCCCTCATCGCTGGCGTTGCCGAAGTAGAAGGGCGGCGCGAACAGAAGGCCGCGACAGCCCATCCCGTAGGCCGCGCGGGCCTGCTCGACCGCATCATGGACCGTGGCCGCCGAAACGCCGGCGATGACCTTGGTCCGCAAATCGATGCCGCTGGCGCCCAGGGCGCCGAGCACCTGGTGGCGTCCGGGCACGGCGATCGAGGCGCCTTCCCCCGTGGTGCCGAAGACGGTGATCCCGTCGCATCCGTTTTCCAGAACCCAGTTCGCATGGGCGACCAGCTTGCCAAGATCGATCGCTCCGGCCTTGGTGAAGGGTGTCGACAGGGCGCAGTTCAGCCCGATGCGTGCCGTCTTTGGTGCCTTGCTCATGATCTTGCCCTGTCCCCGTTGTGGGCAAGACTGGCATTGACCAACGCCCTGCGTCAAGACTAACATGTTAGTCAGACTTACGGATAGAGCTTGCGCCCTGCGCGGGCTTGGGCTTGGATCAGATCAACAAGCGGGCCGGCAGCATGACCGGAGCGCACTTCAAGGGGGAGACATCATGAGCAGGATCGTGGACCGCCCATCGCGGCGATTTGTTGTGGCCGGCGCTGCAGCCGGTCTGGCTGCACCGTTTCTGATGCGCCATGAGGCGCTCGGGCAGTCGGGCTTCAACTGGAAGCGGTTTGACGGCACCAAACTCGACGTGTTGCTGGTGAAGAACCCGCGATCCGACCTTTTGCAGGCGCATGAGAAGGAATTCACCGCCCTGACCGGCATCCAGGTCTCGTCGGAACAGATTCCCGAGCAGCAGCAGCGCCAGAAGGCGATGATCGAGTTCACATCCGGCCGGCCGACTTTCGATGTCTGCATGCTGGCGCTGCATGTGCAGAAGCGGCTGGCCGCCAAGGGCAAGTGGCTCGACGACCTGCGGCCCTACCTGGCCGACGCCTCGCTGACCTCTCCCGATTTCGACTATGGCGATTTCGCCGAGGGCGCGGTCGGCTTTGGCCGCCAGGCGGACGGCTCGGTCGACACGCTGCCCCATTTCATCGATTTCTGGATGGTCTACTACAACAAAGAGATGTTCCAGCAGAAGGGCATCACCTATCCCAAGACGATGGACGAAATGTTCTCCGCCGCCCAGAAGCTGAACGACCCCTCGAAGGGCATCGCCGGCTTCGTTTCGCGCGGGCTCAAGAACGCCAACATCCCGGTCTGGACCTCGTGGATGCTTGGGCAGGGGATGGAGACAGTCTCCCCGACCGGCCAGCTCCAAACCGATACGCCGGAGGCCATCTGGGCCGGCGAAATGTACAAGAAGATGAACCGCGAGGTCGCGCCTCCCGGGACTGTCGGCTTCAACTGGAACGAGTGCCAGACGACCTTCATGCAGGGCCGCGCAGCGATGTGGCTCGATGGAATCGGCTTCGCCACACCGCTGGAAGACCCGACCAAATCACGCATCGTCGGCAAGGTCGGCTATGGCGTGACGCCGCCGGGGCCGAAGGGGCATCATTCCGCCCTGTTCGGCGACGGGCTGGGCATCTCGCGCACGTCGACCAAGAAGCAGGCCGCGTGGCTGTACATGCAGTTCATGTGCAACAAGGGCAACCAGCTCGCCATGCTCAAGGCAGGCGCCGGCTCGCCCGGTCGCTCCTCGGCCCTTGCCAATCCCGATGCACAGGTCGGCTCGCGCTTCTCGAAGGAGTATTTCGAGTGCCTCGCGGCGTCCGGCAAGATCGCCCGCGCCGGCCTGCCGCAGATCATTCCCGTCACGGAGTTCCGCGACGTGTTCGGCGTCGGCCTGACCAACACGCTGTCGGGCGCCGATGTGGCCACCGAATTGCGCAAGGCCACGGAAGCCTTCAAGCCCGTGCTCGAAAAGTCCGAGCAAGGCTGAGGGCAGCCGCTGCAGCTACCCCGGGGCGCTTGCTCCGGGACTGGCTGCGCGTGATCAACGGATGACAGACAAAGCCTTGCCAGCAACCGAGCCGACCCATGCCGGCGGGACGCATCTTGCGCCGCGCCGGTACTTCCTGTTCGCCCTGCCGGCGCTGCTGCTGATGGCGGCCGTGATCATCTCGCCCTGGCTGTTCACGCTCGTCATGTCGGTGATGGAGTTCAAGGTCGGCGGCGCGATCAACTTTGTCGGGCTCGGAAACTTTACCAAGCTGGCTTCGGATTCGCGCTTCCTCGAATCGGTGGGCCGCACCTTCTGGTTCACCGTGCTTGCCGTCGTGTTCCCCATCGGGCTCGGCACGGCCGCGGCCGTGGTCTTCCACCGCCAGTTCCCGTTCCGGGGCCTGCTCAGGACCATCTTCATCATGCCGATGATGGCGACGCCGGTGGCAGTGGCGCTGGTCTGGACCATGATGTTCCACCCGCAGCTCGGGGTGCTGAACTACCTGCTGTCACTGATCGGCCTTGCGCCCTTCGCCTGGGTCTATGATCCGAACACCGTGATCATCACCCTGGTGCTGGTCGAGGTCTGGCACTGGACGCCGCTGGTGATGCTGATCGTGCTTGGCGGCATGGCGGCGCTGCCGACCGACCCGTATGATTCCGCCACGATCGACGGCGCGAGCGACTGGCAGATGTTCCGCTTCATCACCTTGCCGCTCATCCTGCCCTACATCATGGTTGCGGTGGTGATCCGCACCATCGACGCCCTCAAGGTGTTCGACACCATCTTCGTGATCACGCAAGGCGGGCCGGGCACCGCGTCGGAGACGCTGAACATCTTCCTGTATCTGCAGGCTTTCCAGTTCTACAATCTGGGCTACGCTTCGGCGGTGGTCATGGTGTTTTTCGTCATCATCGTCGCCCTTTCGCTCCTGCTGCTCTACATGCGCCAGCGCCTGAAGTGGAACGCCGCATGAGTAACCGCATCAAGTCCGGCGGCATCTGGCGCAACATTGGCTTTGGCCTGTCGGTCTTCGCCCTGGTCTCGCCCGCGATCCTCGTGTTCCTCTGGATGATTTCGCTGTCGCTCAAGAACGAGCTCGACAACACAGCCTATCCGCCGGTGTTCATCCCGAACCCGCCGACCTTCGCCAATTACATCGAGGTCTTCGAGAAGAACAACTTCCTGCTGTATTTCTGGAACTCGCTGCTGGTGACAGGCGGGGCAGTGCTGATCGGGCTTCTGGTCGGTGTGCCGGCCGGTTATGGCATCGCCCGCTCGAAGGCCTACCGCACCGCCGTGATGATCCTGATCGCGCGGATGACGCCGGCGCTGTCCTATCTGATTCCGCTCTTCCTGCTGTTCCAGATCGTCGGGCTGATCGGCAGCATCTGGGCCCTGCTGATCACCCATCTGGTGATCACCGTGCCGATCATCGTCTGGGTGATGATCGGCTATTTCGAGGGTATTCCGCAGGAACTGGAGGACGCGGCCTATGTCGATGGCGCGACCCTGTGGCAGAGCTTCCGCTACATCGCCCTGCCGCTCGCCAGGCCGGGGATGATGGTCGGCGCGATCCTCGCCTTCATCTTCTCGTGGAACAATTTCGTGTTCTCGGTGGTGCTCGGCGGGAAGAACAGCCGCACACTGCCGTCAGCCGTCTACAACTCGCTGACCTTCGAACAGATTTCCTGGGGCCCGCTTGCGGCGGCGGCGCTGCTGGTGACGCTGCCGGTGATCCTGATGACGATCGCGGCGCAGCGCGAAATTGTGGCCGGGCTGTCGGCCGGCGGCCTGAAGGACTGAGCGCCTCAGCCCTGGCGGTGGTCGCTGATGTTGAGCACCGCGTTGATCAATTCGCGCGTGTAGGGGTCCCTCGCGTCGCGGAAGATCGTCTCATTCGCGCCGATCTCGACGATCTTGCCGAGTCTGAGCACGACGATCCGCTCGCACATCATGCGCACGACATTGAGGTCGTGGCTGACGAAGAGCAGGCTGAGTCCGTCCTGCCGGCGCAGGCTGTCGAGCAGTTGCAGGATGATGGCCTGCACGGAGACATCGAGCGCCGCCGTCGGCTCGTCAAGGATCAGCAGGCGCGGGCGGCAGGCAATGGCGCGGGCGATGCCGATGCGCGCCTTCTGGCCGCCGGAGAGTTTATGTGGGAAACGCTCCAGCAGGTCGAGCGGGAGGCCGGTCCGGGTTGCGCATTGACGCACGCGGGCGGTCAGCGCCGCACCGTCCTTCATGTTCAGAAGTCGGCGCAGCGGGTGGGCGATGCACTCGAAGGCGGTGTAGCGCGGGTTGAGGCTCTCGGTCGGGTCCTGGAAGACGATCTGGATATCCTTGCGAACCGGTGAGGCGTGGAAGCTCCGTGACGGCTGGTCGCCGATGGACTGGCCATCGAACAGGATCTGGCCCTCCGACGCGTCGATCAGGCGGCAGACGAGCCGGGAGATCGTGCTCTTGCCGGAACCGGATTCGCCCACCAGCCCGAGGCTTTCGCCGGCCGCTATCTGGAATGACACGTCATCGACAGCGACCACGCCCCGCTCATAGCGCTTGACGAGGTTCTGAACCTCAAGAAGTGGCGGCGTGCCAGGACTTGGAAGCCCCACAGTGCCATGGTCGCCCTTGAGGCGGCCATCCCGGCCCATGGGCGCGTCACGTGCCGGGATGACCGGCTCAGGGCCGGCCATGACACCGGGCATGTCATGAGAAGGCGCGAGGTCCGCAATTGTCGATGTCGCCGTGGGCGAGGCGGCCACCAGCCGTTTCGTGTAAGGATGCTGCGGCTGGCTGAACAGTGTGCGGGGCACTGCTTCCTCCACCACCTTGCCCTGCTCCATGACCATCACGCGCTGACAATAGCAGGCCGCGAGGCCGAGATCATGGGTGATCAGGATCATCGACATGCCGCGCTCGGTGATGATCCGGGCGACCAGATCCATCACTCAAGCCCGGTCGTGGGCTCATCGGCGATCAGGAGCGATGGCTTGCCGGCGATCGCCATGGCGATCATCACCCGCTGGCACATGCCGCCGGAGAGTTCATGCGGATAGGCGTCAAGCCGCTTTTCGGGATCGCGGATCAGAACGGACTTCAGCAGCTCCAGGGCGCGCGTGCGCCCTTCGCCGGCAGACACCTGCTCATGCGCGTTGATGGCGTCCGCGAGCTGCAGGCCGACCGTGCGGATCGGATTGAGCGCTGCGCGCGGGTTCTGGAAGATCATCGAGACGGCAGCGCCGTGCAGGCTGCGCAGCTGCTTTGCGCTGGCCTGCGTGATGTCCTGTCCGCGAAACCGGATGTGCCCGCCGGTGATCCTGCCGGATGCTTCGAGCAGGCGCGTCACGGCAAAGGCG
>JAPLOW010000215.1 GCA_026400555.1 Hyphomicrobiales bacterium | reverse complement strand
TGCGCAACGCGCTGGCCCATGCCGGCAAGAGCGGCAGGCGTGTCGTCTCAGCCTTCATCGCCACCGCCTTCGCACAGGACGATGCAGCGCACGCCACAAAGCAGTGGCGCTCCGTCGCCGATCAACTGCGCCCCAAGTTGCCCAAGCTCGCAACGCTGATGGACGACGCCGAGGCCGATGTGCTGGCTTACATGGACTTCCCTGCCCAGCATCGGACGAAGCTGCACAGCACGAACCCGCTGGAACGCCTCAACGGCGAGATCAAGCGCAGGACAGACGTGGTCGGAATCTTTCCCAACGAGGCCGCCATCACACGCCTCGTCGGCGCCACCCTCCTCGAACAGAACGACGAATGGGCTGTCCAGCGAACCCGCTCCATGACACTGGAAACTCTGGCCACAATGAGCGATGATCCCCTCGTCAGCCTGCCCGCTGTGGCAGCCTGACATCAACCGCCCGGGCCAATCCCGATAGCGGTCAGTGGTCAGAAGCTACACCACGGACTTGGACACGACCGGCTTACCTCCGAAGGATGGTCCTGATCTCCTCGGCAAGACCGGCTTCGCTTCCTCCAAAACTCGCGATCGTCGCCTTTAGGATGGCGGCCGGATCGAGGCGATCAAGATCCAGCGGATGTCCCGCTTGTTCCGCTAATAACGTCAGATAGGTCAGCTGCGTCCGCCCATTACCTTCCCGGAAAGGATGGATCGCGTTCAACTCCGCCAGGAACGTTGCGGCGTTGCGTGCGAACAGGTCCGCCGGGCGATCCCGCAGATAGCGCTTCTGAGCCAAGGCATAAAACATGCGTCGCATCTGGAAGGCGATATGCTCCGGGTAGCAGAACATACTGCCACCTTTGGCGATGCGGACGGTGCGGTATTTCCCGGCCCAGGGATAGACGTCCTGGAACAGATGCCGATGCAGGGCCCGGTAGTGCGTGACCCCCAGCCGCCCGGTCGGGTACGGCTCCTCGGCGCGCTGCAAGGCGGCGGCATGCTCGAACTCGTCGAGCGCCGCTTGGTCTCTCAGATCCGCGAGATTGATGAGTACATCCGTGCCCGGATAGCAGTACGGGTCCGGCGTCGCCTCGTACACGCGTGCCTTACGCCTTCTTCGTGAAGGTCTCGCGGATGGCCTGGCGCCGCTCTTCGGGGCTCAGGCGCTTGCGGTCGAACTCGGCGAACATCCCGGCCACCTTGGGGCTGGTCTTAATCCCTTCGACCGCGCTGATTTTCTCAAAGCGCCCCCGCCCCAGCGTGAACTGCTGGTTCTGGAGGACGGGGGCGACTTTCGATTTCATGGGGGGAGGTTACCACAAGGACCGGACTCCTGCCTAGAGGGACGTTGTTGCACGAAGAGTTCTCGGGTCGCAACGCGCCCTTGCCCATTGGCTTCAGGCGACACGCACCGAAATCGGCCGGCCCAGTTCGTTCATGCGGTTGAGAGCTTTGACGGCTATTCTGGCTTCGGTCTTGCGCTGCGGATGGCCGCGCGATCGCAGCGTGTCGCCGATAACGCGCTTGTAGCGGCTGATCTGCACCTCGACTTTTGATCGGCGCGTGTACCCGGATGTCTCCTGCCATTTGGCTCGGCCATGCGCCTTGATCTCCATAAGGTGCTTGTCACGCTGGGTGGGCGCTGTTTCCGCGTTCAGGCTTGGGACGGCATCCTTGCCTGGTGGGACAATGACCCTCGCGTGGGGGTTTCGAGAAATGACTGTTTCGTAGACAGCGCCGGTGTCAAAGGCGCCATCACCGAGGAATGAGGCGATGGGCGTGCTGATCTGATCGAGCAAGACAGGCACGTGCGCGGCATCGTCGACAGCCTTGTCGGTGAGATCAGAGGTGACGATCTCGCCGCTTTCTGCGTCCATGCCGATATGCAGCTTGAGCCATGATCTGCGTTTGCCGCCAGTGCCATGTTTGTCCTGCAGCCATTCCCCAGCGCCACGCAGCTTCAACCCGGTGCTGTCGACGATGAGATGGAGGTTCTTTGCGCCGTTGAGGTGTGTTGGCTCAACCTCCAGGCGACGCGGCCTACGGCTCAAGGTCGTATGATCGGGCACAGCAAGACCAAGCCCGAGCATGTGCATGATTGAGCCGATCAGACCCTCGCATTGGCGCAGCGCCCAGCGAAACACGACCCGCAAAGTCAAAGCCGTTTCGATCGCCAATTTCGATCGCCAATTCGGAATAGCGAAGCTGGCCGCCCTGCTTCCCGGATGGCAGTCCTTTCCAGGCTGCGATTGCTTCATTCGAAAACCAGACCGTCAGGCTGCCGCGATTGCGAAGGCCGACCTCATACTCCCGCCAGTTCGTGATCCGGAACTTCTGCCGCGGAATGTGGTGACGGACGGCGGCGCGAAGTTTGAACGGCATGAACGGGATTCCAGACGTCGAGAAAGAAAGCATGCTGTGCCATCCGACGGATTAACGAACCAGCCAATCCAGCCTTCATGCACCAAGGTCCCTGAAGCGCCTCGTCTTGATCCACGATGGGGTCGCCAACCTCCACACCTGTCCCCGCCACGCCATGTCGTTATCCGACGATCGCGCGCTTCGGTCCGGGGCGATGGTCGCCTGGCGCGAGATCGCCGAACCGGGCATCGCTGCGTAACGCCAGGGGAAAGCGCCCGGTCTTCGCAGGGCCGCCGGTCGGCAAGTTGACAGGACCCGACGATATCATCGCCGCATGCTGCGAGGTTTCGAACAAGCTCACCGCAAAGCCCGACGTCATCACATCAATCGGAATGCGGAAGTGGGCGCATGCAGATCAGTTGTAAGGCCCGTTGGTATCACATCAAGATCGCCAACCGAAACGGCTGCTCGCAAGACCGCAGTCACAGCGCATTCGCTGACCACGCTGCAAAGCCGAGATGCCGGGTGCCTCCATCCTTGCACCAACGCCCATCCCGGCTTCGGCCGCCGCGATCTCGCGGGATGCTTCATGGGCGAAACTTGACTACATAGGCGAAGCGATCCTAGTCTGGCCCCGGTTCCAAGGTTGCTGCCGCGGACCGGGAGGCCGGACGATCCAGCTGTCGTGTTTGGTGCTTCCGAGCGGCTCGTCGTTCCACAACATCTTCGTAAAAGCCCGATGGAACGGGCTGCATTCGTCCAACACAAGGGAGACTGTCATGAAGTCGCTGTTCAAATCGGTTCTCGGCGCCGCTTGCGCGCTTGCCGTCGGAGTTTTCTCGAGCGGGGCGGCCCAGGCCGACAAGCTCGCCGACATCATGTCGAAGGGGGTTGTTCGCATCGGCGTGCCGCTCGATGCGCCGCCCTTCGGGGCGCAAGACGCCAGCCGCAATCCCATCGGCTTCGACGTCGAACTGGCTGGAATGGTGGGCAAGGCACTCGGCGTGAAAGTCGAGCTCCAGCAGATCACGGGGGCAAACCGGATTCCCTTCCTGATCACCGACAAGGTGGACATCGTCATTTCCGTGATGGGCCTCACGCCGGAGCGGGCGAAGCAGATCATGTTCACCGCGCCCTACGCCAACACGTTCCTGGCGGTCTACGGAGCGAAGTCCCAGAAAGTCACGTCGGCTGACGAGGTCGGAACCAACAGGATCGCTGCGGCAAAGGGCACCACGCAGGATCTCGCCATCACGGAAATGAACCCGAGAGCGACCATCATGCGCACGGAGGACGACGCTACCGCCGCGGCCGCCTATCTCTCTGGCCAGGCCGATCTGCTGGCCACCAACAGCATCGTGGCGCAAGCGCTCGCCAAGCAGAATCCGAACAAGGAATTCGACCGGAAGTTCGTCATCCGCCGCAGCCCCGCCCATATGGGCGTGCGCATGGGCGAACATAACCTCGTCCGCTGGCTCGACGGGTTCATCTTCTTCAACACGATGAACAATGAACTCGAGCGGCTGCACCAGAAGCATCTCGGAATGCCCATGGACCCGCTACCGACCCTGTGAGACCGACCGGGCAAAGCAGGTTCAGGACAGGCGAAAAACAGCCATGAGATCCGTTGAATGGGGACGGCTGCGCGCCGCCGAATTGCGCCGCGCGGCCGAGGACGACGCCATCGTCGTCGTGCCCATCGGGGCCACCGAGCAGCACGGGCCGCATCTGCCGGTCATGGTCGATTATCGTCTCGCGCACGAGGTCGCGGTTCGCGCCGCGCGTATCGTGGCGCGGGCTGAGCCCATCGTCGTGACGCCGGCCATCCCTTTCGGCATGTCCGAGCATCATGTCTCGCTCGGCGGCACGATCAGTCTCGACTTCGCCACCATGCAGGCGCTTCTGAACGCCGTCTGCCAATCCGCAATCCGGCAGGGGTTCCGCCGGATCTGCATTCTGAACGGCCATGGCGGCAACATCGCCGCGATCGAAACGATCGTGACCGAACTCACCATCAGGCATCGCCTCCCGATCGCCGCAGCAACCTATTGGCAACTCGCGCCGGCGGAGATTGCCTCCCTGCTCGATCGGCAGGAGGGCGTGCTCCATGCCTGCGAGGCCGAGACGTCCATGATCCTCGCCCTCGAGCGGGTGGAGGTGGACGAGGACGTGCTGTCGCAATGCCGGGGCGAGTATGTTCCCGGCGCATCCGCCATTGCTGGCGTCAATCCCGGGATATATCGCTGGCGGCAATTGGGGACACGCTCGCTCAATGGCGTGATCGGCGACGCAAGCACCGCAAGTGCCGAGAAAGGCGAGCGGCTTCTTGAAGCGATCGCCGCCAAGGTGGCCGGGGCCCTTCGCGCACCCGCGCTCTGGGACACCCCGATCTAGATTGACGAGGAAACGACATGGGACATCCCGCAGCCGTCAGGCCATCAAGCGCGTTCACGACCGTGGACTATGACAAGCCTGGCAAGCAGATCGGCTTCGTGATGATCCCGCACTCG
>JAPLOW010000191.1 GCA_026400555.1 Hyphomicrobiales bacterium | reverse complement strand
TACCGGGGGCATCCGCTGCGAGAAGGCCAGCGCCCTGATGCTCAAGGAGGGGTTCAGCGAGGTCTACCACCTCAAGGGCGGCATCCTGCGCTACCTCGAAGATGTCTCGGAGGCTGACAGCCGCTGGCAGGGGGCCTGTTTCGTGTTCGACGAACGCGTCGCGGTCGGACACGGCCTTCAGCCTGACGCGCGATACCGGCTGTGCCATGGCTGCCGCAGGCCGCTGACAGCCGATGACTGCCTCAGGCCGGAATTCGAAAAGGGCGTGGCCTGCCACCAATGCGCAGGCGAAATGAGCGAGGCCCAGCGCGCCTCGGCCCGTGAGCGGCACCGGCAGATGCAGATCGCCAAGGCGCGCGGCAAGGCCCATATCGGGCCGGAGGCGCAGGACTGACGATTACGCGCCGTTCAGGCCACCAGACCCTTGATGGGCGCGAGGCCCGTCGTGCCGGGAAAGACTTTCTCGGCGAGCACCGGGCCGGAGACGCCGAACAGATCGGTCAGTACACCCTTGGTGACCGCACGCAGATCGGTGGTGGGCTTCAGGTCGCGCCGCTCGTGCAGGTTCTCCAGCTTGAGACCCGGCCAGTCGGCGATGACGCGGCCGCCGCGCACCGCGCCGCCGACAAGGAAGGCGACGGTGCCGGTGCCGTGATCGGTTCCGACCGTGCCATTGACCCGCGCCGTACGGCCGAATTCTGTCACGACCATCACCACCGTGTCCTTCCAGCGGTCCTTGAGGCCGGCTTCGAAGGCTTCGAGCGCGCTGTCCAGACCGCGCAGCCGTCCGGCAAGCACCCCGGTCGTGCCACCCTCATTGGCATGGGTGTCCCAGCCCTCGAAGGCCAGGGCAGCGACGCGCGGGCCGTCGTCGGCGTTCACGAGTTTGGCGGCCCCTTCGGCGATCATGCGCATGCCCTCGGCATTGTCCGGGCCGCCGCGGGCGCGCTGGCCGGCCATGCCTTCGCGGTTGACGATCTTTTCGATGCTGGCGCCCGAGGCAAAGGCCTTGGCCAGAACCGGGTCGCGCTGCCCGTAAAGGTCCATCAGGCGCATCACGAGGTCATCGCCGGCGCGCGGCAGGACAGGCGGTGCCCAGCCGACCACCGGTGCGTTGCCGCGGACGACAAGTGGTGGGACGATGCCGACACCCAGTACACCCTTGCGGGAGATGCCTTCGCCGGCCGGCAGGCCGGCCAGAAGCCTGTTGAGCCAGCCGTCACGCGTCATGCCCGGTCCGTCCTGGCCGCTTTCGAGCACGTCCTGCCCGTCGAAGTGAGAACGCTGGCGGTAGCCGGTCGCCACCGCATGCACGACTGTCGCCTGATTGGCCCTGTAAAGCCTTGCGAGGTTCGGCATCGCCGGATGCAGAAAGAAGAAGCCGTCGAGCGGCAGCGCGGCATCCGGTCCGTCTTTCTGCAGCGCGATGCCTTCGCGCAGGCCCCGATAGTCCGGATCGCCCAGGGGCGGGACGGCTGACAGCCCGTCCATCGCACCGCGCAGGATCACCACGACAAAGCGCGGATCCCTGGCACCGGGGGCGGCGTACGCCATCTTCGGCACGAAGGACCAGGCGAACAACGCTCCGGCAGCGCCGAGAACAGCCCGGCGGGACGGGGTCATCGTTTCGCAGTCATCAACAAGATGATCGTGGGCCATGGCGCTTACCTCCGCTGGAATTCAGGGGACATCAGGGCGATCGCCACGGCCTGATAGCGGCTTTCGGCGCGCAGGATGGTCTGACGGGTCTCGTTCGAGGCGGCTGCGCCGAAAACATTGTTGATCAGCTCCTGCGGATCGATTCCGGCTGCACTTTGGCGCGCGATGGCCGCCGCGACGTCGAGCCGGGTCTTGAGCCCCTCGGGCGAGGCCCAGGCGGTAACCGTATCGGGAAACCCGTTGGGGCCGCCGGGTTGCCACATCTGCTGGCCCATGGCGCTGAGCGGCTGCAGGATTTGTCCAACATCCGGCTTGCGGCCGAGCGCCCGGGCTGCTGCCAGCAAGAACTCCTGCGGGGTACGCATCTTGGTCGATGGCGCGCCCCACGCCTCGGGCGAGTCCAGCACAGCACGCGACACCGCCTGCAAGTCGCCATCGCTGTCGCGGAACACTTTCGCAAGACGGGCAACCATCGAGGCGGGCGGCTCATCTGCCACAAAGTGGCGCGTGAGCTTGCGGGCTATATGTTGCGCAGTCGAGGGATGACGCGCGATGTCCATCAGAGCCGCCTTGCCGCGCTCGAAACCAGGCTCGGCATTTGTGGGTCCAACAACAAAGAAGCCGTTGCCGACGTCGGCGTAGGTCTTGCCGAGCACCTGGTGGCTGCCCGGTTCGTGCATGTTGGGATTGAAGCGGAACGTGCCCGGGATACCATCAACGGCATTGGGGGCAACCAGCGTCCAGCCGGTGATCAGATTGGCCAGCGCTGTGACATCGGCCTGCGTATAGCCACCGGCGACGCCGAGCGTATGCAATTCGAGAATTTCGCGGGCGAGGTTCTCGTTCAGGCCGCGCCCACGCCGGTTCCCGGCACGTGAGTTTGGCCCCAGCGACTGCTGGTTGTCGAGGAAGACGATCATCGCTGGATGGGTCTCGACCGCCAGCAGCATGTCGGCGAAACGCCCGTAGACATTTGGCCTGATCGCTTCGCGCTCCAGCAGGCCGGCGAAGGTGCGTACCGGATTGCCCTTGTTGACCGAAACGGCAAAGTGATTGGCCCAAAAGGCCACGAGCCGTTCGGTGTAGCCACCGAGCGGCTCCAGCATGGCATGGAACCGCGCACGGATTTCCTCCCGGTAAACGCGCTGGGGCAAGGGCGGTTCAGCCGGTTGCGGCCGCGCCGCCGCCGGCGGGGTTCCAGCCTGCGCCGGCGCCGCGCCGGGCTGCTGCTGCGGTGTTGTGGCTGGGGCGGCCTGCGCCATGGCGCCGCCCATAGAGCTGACCATGCTGTTTGGTGTGCTGGCATCAGCAGGCGTGACGTTACGAGCCTCGCGGGCCATGCGCTCGCGTTCGGCGAATGCGCGCAGGGCCGGAGCCGCCTCGTTGGTGCTGGCGAAGGGCAGACCCGACACAGAAGCCATCGCCTTGCGGTCCACTTCGGCGCGAAACAGGTCGCGGACGTCCGCACCGATCTTCTGAAGGTCGCCCGGGCGAAGGCCGAGCCCGAAGCGGTGGACGGCCTGCAATGTCAGTCTTGGATCACCCGCCATTGCACTCCTGCCGCGTCAGTTCGTGCATGACCTTATGATGGGTTCTGTTTCTGAACCCTGTGTGAATCATGACAAATTGTCCACTTTCACGAGAATTGGCCGCCTTCTTCCGGGATGAGAGGCTTGGTCACATCGCCGGCAGAACCACGATGTCGCGCACCTGGCCCTTCAGGCCTGCGACCGAGCCGACGACCGTCGTCTGGCCATTGCTGATGTCGATCGTGCCCAGCGTCCCGTCGGCCAGAAGCCAGCCAATGTTGCCGCCCTTGCCGTCGGATTCGATGCTGAAGGCGATGGCCTTGGGCTTCTTGCCGATGTTGCCGAGCGTCGAAAGGATGCCGTCATTGGGCGGAGCCTGCTTCACCAGCGCGCCGATGTTGGCATCGATCTCATAGAGGGCCGTTTCCTTGGTGCCCTTGAACTTGTTGGAGTAGGCGCCTGCCAGAATGAAGGGCGCTGCGGCCTTGTTGGCATCGGCGTCGGCGAACTTCAGGTGGCCATCAACAGTCGTCTTGCCGTCATCGACATTGATGCGCAGGTTGGTGCCATCGGCGCCCACGACACGCATGCGGTCAGCGACGGGGTTGAAGTCAACCGTCAGCGCCACGTTCGCGGGCAGCATCTGGACGAGCTTCGCCTTGACGGTGGCCTGACCGGACTTCAGGTCGATCGTGACGATCTGGCCGTCACGCTGGAGGCCGTAGAGCATGCCGTCGGCCGGGCGGATATCGATGCCGGCGAGGGGAGCGGAGAGGCCCTTGACCATCATGGTGGCGGTCACCTTGCGGGTCTTGCTGTCAAACATCTGCAAGGTCTGATCTTAGGAGAGCGAAACAAAGCTGCCGGCCATGGCGGCGGATGAGAGCAGGGCTGCTGCAAGGCTCGCGGCGATGAGGGAGGCATTGCGGAAAGAACGGGTCATGTTCGGCTCCTGTTGAGCTTGAGTCTGGGGTCTGAAAATCTGCGGCCGTTTCGTCGGTCACGCAGCGGTTACCCGGGCTGCCGTTCCTTGGATGCAGCGCGCTTTAGTCAAAAAAACGTGATGCATCCGGGCTGGCGCCGCTGCATCCGCCGGGACAGTTCATGAGTAGTCGCTGGTCAGGGCTGCCTGCTGCATTGTTCAGACGCGCGCCCGGACGTATTGAGACAGGGAGACGGGGATGCTTGGCATGGCTGTTGATCTGGAACAGGCTCTGGTCCGCTGCGCTTCGGGTGACAAGACGGCGCTGAACGGCATCTATGCAGCCGAAGGCGCCCGGATGCTCGGCGTCGCCATGCGGATCCTGAAACGGCGCCCGCTGGCGGAAGACGCCGTGCGGGACGCCTTTATACTGATCTGGCGCCATGCCGCGAAGTTCGATGCGGAGAGGGGCTCCGCCGTTACATGGATCTATACCGTCCTGCGAAACCGCTCCCTCAGCATCCTGCGCGACGAGGGGCGCTCAGAGCCCACCGACATGCCGATGGGAGAGGAAGTGGTCGAAGAGGCGGAAACGCCGGAGGAGACCATCGCGCGCCTGTCTGACGCCGAGGCACTCAAGCACTGCCTCGAGAGGCTCGAGCCCAAGCGGCGCATGGCCATTGCGCTGACCTATGTGCATGGGCTCAGCCATGGTGAACTGGCCGGGAAACTGGGCATGCCGCTCGGGACGATCAAATCCTGGCTGCGGCGCAGCCTCCTCACGCTGCGGGAGTGCCTGCAATGAGCCCGAACAGACCCGCAGCAGGCAGACCGCTGCCGCCCGAACATCAGGCCCTTGCGGCGGAATACGCGCTTGGCCTGCTCAGTTCCGACGAGGCGGAGCGCGCCGCCGCGCGCGCTGCCGGAAACCCGGCTTTCGCCGCGGAAGTGGAGCGTTGGCGTCGGCACTTCTCAGGTTTTGACAGGACATCACCCATGGCCACGCTGCCGCCCGATCTGTGGAGCCGGATCGAGGCCAGGCTCGATGATACTCCCGCCCTCACTGCCGAGCCCTCGCTCGAGACCTCCCGCGCTGCGGAACTGCGGGAGCGCGGCCGCCTGCCGTTCAGCAGCGCCGAGGCAGCCGCGGACTCGCGGCGCCGGCTGTTCGGCTGGCTCTGGAACAGCCTCGCCTTCTGGCGGATCGGCGGGCTGGCCGCCGTCACCGCCGCGATCGCCGTCGCTGTGGGCCTGAACGGGCCGCTGCAGCAGGCCCGCTCAGCTCCCGTGCTGGTCGCCATCCTGCAGACGCCGGACAACCAGGCCGCGGCCGTGGTCAACGCCTTCGCCGACGGGCGGACGGAGCTTGTGCCGCTGACGACCTTCACCGTGCCGGCGGGCAAAGTTCTGGAGGTCTGGACCTTGTGGGACCGGCAGGTCGGGCCGCGTTCGGTTGGTCTCCTGCAGGCGATGTCGTCATCGCGGCTGAAGCTCGACAACCTACCGCTCGGCGCCAACCAACTCTTCGAGATCACGCTGGAGCCCGCGGGCGGCTCTCCCATCGGGCGTCCGACTGGCCCTGTGCTGGCCATCGGGCGGGCGGCGCAGCGGATTTGATCGCGGCTGCGGGCATGCCCTGCCTCACACAACCACCGTCACCTGCTTCGCGGCGCGCGTCAGCGCCGTGTAGAGCCAGCGCTGACGGTGCTCACGGAAGGCCCAGGACTCGTCGAACAGGTAGACATTGTCCCATTGCGAGCCCTGCGCCTTGTGCACGGTCAGGGCATAGCCATAGTCGAACTCATCCGAATGGCGGCGCAACTCATAGGGCAGGGCTTCTTCGCCACCTTCAAAGAAGGCCGGCATGACCGAGACCTTCACAGCCTTCGCGCCGATGTCCTCCTCGGGTGTGAGGCGCATGGTGATGAGCTTGGATTTGGAGGCGCGCAGCTCCGACACGGTCCACAGGCCACCATTGAGGAGACCCTTCTGTCGGTCATTCCGCAGGCAGACCAACTTGTCGCTGACCACGGGCGTCGGCGAGGTGCGGCCCAGAAGCTCGCGGATGCGGCTGTTATAGGCGCGGCGGGTCTTGTTGAGGCCGACCAGAACCTGGTCGGCTTCCAGCACAGCCTCTCGCTCGACGGCGTCGCGGCTGATGACGCGGCTCAGGCCATGATTGCCGATGGCGAGCCTGCCGCCTTCGCGGACCTTCATCGCCAGATGCACGATCGGGTCGTCCGCCTCCTGCCGGTGGATTTCGGTCAGCATCGCGTCGGGCTCTGCTTCGGTGAAGAAACCGCCGCCCTTGACCGGCGGCAGTTGCGCCGGATCACCCAGCACAAGGACGGGCACGCCGAATGACAGCAGGTCCCGGCCGAGATCCTCGTCGACCATGGAGCATTCATCGATGACGATCAGCTTGGCTTTCGAGGCGGGGCCATCTGGGTTGAGCACGAAGGTGGGTGCCTCCTCGCTTTCACCGCGCGAGCGGTAGATCAGCGAGTGGATGGTGCCGGCGCCATCGCAGCCCTTCGAGCGCAGCACGAGCGCGGCCTTGCCGGTGAAGGCGGCATAGGAGACCTTGCCATCGACCGCCTCCGCCAGATGCCGTGCAATCGTGGTCTTGCCGGTGCCGGCATAGCCGAACAAGCGGAAAACCTGCGGATGGCCGTTCTCGCCGGGGCGCGCCTTCAGCCAGCGTGCGACGGCGAGGAGGGCGGCATCTTGCTGGGGTGAGAAATCGGGCATCGGCTCTGGTAGCAGATTCGGGCAGCAGGAATCCCGTCACCTGTCGCGACGCTCTTGGGGCGGTGATCTCGATCCGGAAACCGCAGCACGTCCGGGCTGAGGTCACGGGCACAAGGCCGGTGACGGCATTCAATTGCATCATGTCGCGTTGACCCGTGGCATTTCAGCCGATAATCCGTGCATATGCCCGCCGTCGACCGCCTCCGCCCCGTCGCGCGCCTTCTGGCCACGATTGTGCTTGCCTATGGGCTCGCCCTCAGCGGGTTGATGGGGTCCATCGCGTCAGGCGCCCATGCCGGTGAGGCGAGGATCGCGGCCCAGCTTGGCCTGATCTGCACGGTTCACGGCACGGTCGATCCGTCGTCAGGGCAGTCTGACCGGGTTCCCG
>JAPLOW010000206.1 GCA_026400555.1 Hyphomicrobiales bacterium | reverse complement strand
GGGCAAGGCGATGATGGGCACCGGCGAGGCGACCGGCGAGAAGCGCGCCGAGACGGCCGCGCAGGCCGCCATCTCTAACCCCCTGCTGGATGAAACCTCGATGAAGGGGGCGCGCGGCCTGCTGATCTCGATCACCGGCGGGCGCGACATGAAGCTCTATGAGGTCGACGAGGCTGCCACGCGCATCCGCGAGCAGGTCGACGAAGAAGCCAACATCATTGTCGGTGCGACGTTCGATGAGTCTATGGAAGGAATCATGCGTGTCTCCGTCGTCGCGACCGGCATCGACGCAGCCCACATGCAGCAGATGCAGCCGGAAGTGTCAGCTATCGACCGCCGCATCGCCGAAGTGGCCGAGAAGCTGAAGGCCGAAGCGCGCCTGCGGGCGCAAGCCAGTTCGGCGGCGCCGACCTTTCGCCCGATGGCTTCGGTGATCTCCTCGCCGGCTCCGCAGCCGGCCGAGCCAGCGCCGATCATGCCGCAAGCGCCGGAAGCCACGATCATCGCCGAGACCGTCCGGCTTGAGCCGGTGCAGCCGCGCGTCGTGCTGGCCGCCGAGCCGCCCGCGCCGATCCAGACCTTCCGTCAGCCGGATGAGCCGAGCCTGGAGCAGGAGCACTTCATCCCGCCGCAGGCCGAACGCATCAAGCCGGCGCGGCTGCCCCGGATCGAGGATCTGCCGGTCCCGGCCCAGAACCAGCTTGCGGCCCGCGCCGTGCCACCGCAGCCGCAGATGCCGGCCCATGCCGCCGAGCAGAAGCGCATGTCGCTGATGCAGCGCCTGGCGTCGGTCGGCTTTGGCCGGAAGGATGAGGGCCTTCCGGAGGCCACGCAGCCGCTTCCGCTGGCTGCGGCGCAGGCTCGCCCGGCTCCCTCGGCAGCCCACGCCGAGTACATGCGACGCCCCGCTCCCGCCACAGTTCCGCGGGCGGCCGAAGGCCAGCTGGACGTGCGCGGACGTGCTCCGGCGCCGCGCCCGGGAGAAGAGGACCAGTTGGAGATTCCCGCCTTCCTGCGTCGTCAGGCCAACTGAAAATCGATTGAAATTGACGCTTGGTCAGCCTTCACCCGCTCCTCACAGGGCGGGTGAAGATGTTTTAAGAATTGCTTGATATGATGTGAAAACTTGCTGGTCTAAATTGACGGTTTTTGTTGTTACAGAGCGATAAAAACCGTGATTTTGCCATGGCCGGCGACCTCGTTATGGTGCGGCACGTTCGGGGTGCGGGAATCGCGGTCTGGCGTGAGGGCTTCGAAAAAATCCTGCCTGCGTAAAATGGCAAAAAGCCGGCGCATTCATGGACTTCAAAGGGACTGACACATGATCGCTGGCCGCCAGACAACAGTGCGAGATGTCGTCGCGCTTTCCGGATATGGCGTTCACAGTGCAGCCGTCGCGAATATCTCCATCCGTCCCGCGTCGCCCAACCACGGCATCGTCTTTCTGCGCACCGGTCTCGAAGGCGGCATCGAGCGCCGCATCCCGGCGCGTTATGGCAACGTCAGCATGACCGAACTGTGCACCGTTCTGGGCAATCCGAGCCACGGCGCGGTCTCGACGGTCGAACACATCATGGCGGCGCTCTATGGTCTGGGGATCGACAACGCTCTCATCGAGATCGACGGGCCCGAGGTTCCGATCATGGATGGCAGCGCGGCTGCTTTCGTGGAGGCCCTGCGGGCTGTCGGCGTCGAAAGCCAGCGCAGTCCGAAGCGCTACGTGCGCGTGTTAAAGCCGGTTTCGGTGTCGAACAAGATCGGCACGAGCGAATTGCTGCCGCATGATGACGATGTGCTGCGCCTTGACGTGACCATCGCCTTTGACACCGCCGTGATCGGCGACCAGACCATGACGCTCGACCTTGAGCCCGAGGCCTTTGCAGCCGAGGTGAGCCGCGCCCGCACCTTCGGCTTCATGCGCGACGTCGAGCAATTGTGGAAGAACGGTTTTGCCCTTGGCGCCTCTCTCGAGAATACCGTCGCCATCGGGGATGACCGCGTGATCAATCCGGAAGGCCTGCGTTTTGACGATGAGTTCGTCCGGCACAAGATGCTCGACGCTGTTGGCGATCTCGCCCTTGCCGGCCTGCCGATCGTGGGGCTTTTCCGCTCGCGCTGCGGCGGTCATCGTCTCAACATTTCGGTGTTGCGGGAGCTTTTCTCCGATCCGGCCAATTTCGAAATCCGCGAAGCCGAAACCGCCGTGCCGGCCCGTCATGTCCAGATGGCGGCCGCCGCCTACGCGCCCGCGCTGAGTTGAGCGCGCCTGCCCCAACGCAGGCTGCCTTGAATTTGCCATCTCGCCGGACGATGGCCTTGGCCTGATCCGAACTTAGTTTGCCATCGGCGGCGAGGATGACTTGGCGAAAGCCATGCGCATGGGTTACATGCTGCGCTGATCCTGCGTTCGGCGCATGATAACGCGTTTTGATTGAGGCTGTGGTTATGGCTGTTCCGAAGTCAGTTCATTGGATCCTGCTGCTGGGCATCGCCATGGGCGCCGCCGGCTGTGACACCATTTCCTCGCTCAACCCTTTCGACACGACCTCACGCTACAAGCAGGAGCTGCTGCCCGACGTGCCGCCCGAGACCCTGTACAATCAGGGTCTGGCGCGGCTGCAGTCTGGCGACACGGTCGGGGCGGCCAAGGCCTTCGGCGACATCGACAAGCAGTCCGCCTTCTCCCCGCAGGCGAAAAAGGGCCTGCTCCTGACGGCATTCGCCCATTACGAGGGCCGCCGCTATGATGAGGCGATCACCGCCTCGCGCCGCTTCCTGACGTTGCATCCGGGCGACAAGGATGCGGCGTATGCCCAGTATCTGCTGGCCATGTCAAACTACAATCAGATCCCCGACATCGGCCGCGACCAGGAGCGTACCGAGAGGGCACTGGTGTCGCTGCAAGAGCTCGTCGACCGCTATCCGCGCTCGGAGTATGTGCAGGATGCGCGCGAACGGATCCTGTTTGCCAAGGACCAACTGGCGGGCAAAGAGATGACGGTGGGCAGGTTCTACCTGCAACAGCGCAACTTCCCGGCTGCGATCAACCGCTTCCGCGACGTGGTCTCGAAGTATCAGACCACGCGCCATGTCGAGGAGGCACTGATGCGTCTGTCCGAGGCTTATCTGGCGCTGGGGGTGACGGCGGAGGCGCAGACGGCTGCGGCGGTGCTTGGGCACAACTTCCCCGACAGCCCGTGGTACAAGGACGCCTATGCGCTGCTCCAGTCGGGCGGGCTTGAGCCGCGCGAGCAGGCCGGCTCGTGGATCAGCCGTGCTTTCCGTGGCTTTACCCGGACGGTTGGCCTCAGCCAGTGAGCGGGCCATGCTCGCCCAGCTCCTGATCCGAGACATCGTCCTGATCGACCGCCTTGAGCTTGCCTTCGCTGGCGGGCTCAGCGTGCTGACCGGCGAGACAGGCGCCGGCAAGTCCATTCTGCTCGATGCCTTTGCGCTCGCCCTCGGAGGGCGCGGTGACGGCTCGCTCGTCAGGCATGGTGAAGCCCAGGGACAGGTCACGGCGGTCTTTGACCTCGCGATGGATCATCCGGCCCGTGCGCTGGCGCGCAGCCACGACCTCGATGTCGACGGCGAGCTGATCCTGCGCCGTGTGCAGGTGGCGGATGGAAGGACACGTGCGTTCATCAACGATCAGCCCGTTTCGGTGCAGGCGCTGCGGACGGTCGGCGCCGCGCTAGTCGAAATCCATGGCCAACATGACGACCGGGCGCTGATCGAGCCGGAAACGCACCGTGCGCTGCTCGACGTCTTTGGTGATCTGGGAGAGCAGGCCGCCGTGGTCTCGACGGCGTGGCGGACCTGGCGCGAGGCGCGCACCGCCCTTGACCAGCAGCGCTCCCGCGTCGAGGCCGCGCGCAAGGAGGCGGATTTCCTGCGCCATGCCGCTGACGAGCTCGGCAAGCTGGGCGCGCAGGCCGGCGAGGAAGCCGAACTGGCCCGCCAGCGGCAGTTGATGATGCAGGCCGAGAAGGTCGCCAAGGACATTGCCGATGCCAGCGAGGCGCTGAGCGGGCAAGGCTCGCCCATCCCTGATCTGTCCGCCCACATGCGGCGTCTGGAGCGCCGGGCGGCGCAGGCCCCGGAGCTTGTCGAAGCGCCAGTGAAAGCGCTGGAGGCGGCGCTGGTGGCGCTTGACGAGGCGGCGACGACACTGGAAGCCGCCCTGCGTGCGACCGAGTTCGATCCGCATGAACTGGAACGTTGCGAGGAGCGCCTGTTCGCCCTGCGCGCGGCGGCGCGGAAGTACGATGTCCCGGCGGACGGGCTTGCCGGATTGCAAGACCGCTTCGTTGCGGAGCTTGCGGCGCTCGATGCCGGGGAGCAGCATCTCAAGGGTTTGGAAGCTGATCTGGCCTTGCGGGCCGCCGCCTATGCGGAGCTGGCCACAGGCCTCAGCGCCGCGCGCGTCGCCACCGCGAAGCAGCTCGACGCTGCCGTTACGCTGGAACTGCCGCCGCTGAAGCTCGAGCGGGCCAGCTTCATCACGCAGGTGACGACAGACCCGGGCAACTGGAGCGCGACCGGCAATGACCATGTCGAGTTCTGGGTCCAGACCAACCCCGGCACGCGGCCTGGTCCGATGTTCAAGGTGGCTTCGGGCGGCGAACTCTCGCGCTTCATGCTGGCGCTGAAGGTTGTTCTGGCCGACAAGGGGTCGGCGCCGACGCTGGTCTTTGACGAGATCGATACCGGTGTCGGCGGCGCCGTGGCTGACGCGATCGGCCAACGTCTGGCGCGTCTGGCCGCGCGGGTGCAGGTGGTCTCCGTGACCCATGCTCCGCAGGTTGCCGCCAAGGCTGGCCAGCATTTCCTGATTTCCAAACAGGCCGTCGGCGCCGACCGTGTGGCGACGCGCGTGGCCCCGCTGGCCGATGGCGAGCGCGGCGAGGAACTCGCCCGCATGCTCGCCGGCGCAACCATCACTGACGAGGCGCGGGCGGCCGCCAAGAGGCTGCTGGACATGGCGCTGGAGCACTAAGCCGGCGCGTTCGTCGCGCTGGCAGAAACAGACTTGATGTCTGGCTCGCCGCAAGGACAAGAACGCTTCGTGCCCCGGCACGCCTGTGGCGCGGAAGCCGGTTTCCACGCGATGTCTTGTGAGTGCAGCGAACGCCGCCTAAGACAGCGCCATGCCGAAGCCTGCGCCGTTCTCCACCCCGCCCGACCAGCTCCTGCCGCTTGAGGCGCAAGCAGAGCATGGCGAACTTCTCGCCCTGATCGCCAACGCGGATGAGGCCTATCACGGGCTTGATGCTCCGGTGATGAGCGACGCCGAGTATGATGTGCTGCGCCGCCGGGCCGAGGCGATCGAGTCGCTCTTTCCGCACCTGAAGACAAGCGGGCTTGCAGCGAAAGTCGGCGCCAAGGCGCAGGAGAAATTCGCCAAGGTTCGCCACCGTGTGCCGATGCTGTCGCTGGCCAACAGCTTCTCGCGCGAGGATGTCGCGGATTTTGAGGCCCGCATCCGCTCGTTCCTCGGGCTTGGTGCGGCCGAGCCGGTGATCCTCACCGCGGAACCCAAGATCGACGGGCTCTCGCTTGCCCTGCGCTACGAGCGCGGCCGGCTGGTGCAGGCGGCGACGCGTGGCGATGGTGAGGAGGGCGAGGATGTCACCATCAATGCCGGCACCATCGCTGACATTCCGCATCAGCTTCGAGGCGATGTGCCCGCAGTGTTCGAGGTGCGTGGTGAGGCCTATCTCGGCCACGCGGACTTCGCCGCGCTCAACGCCCGCCAGCGCGAGGCGGGCGAAAAGGAGTTCGCCAATCCGCGCAATGCGGCGGCGGGTTCGCTCCGACAGCTCGACGCCAGCATCACCGCATCGCGGCCGCTGCGCTTCTTTGCCTATGCCTGGGGCGATGTGGAGCGGCTTCCTGCCGATACGCAGTTTGGCATTGTGCAGACGTTCAAGGGTTGGGCGCTGCCCGTCAACCCGCTGATGAAGCGCTGCGCCGGCGTCGACGAGGTGCTGGCGCACTACGCCGCTATCGAGGCGATGCGCGCCGGGCTGGGCTATGACATCGACGGCGTGGTCTACAAGGTGGACCGCATCGACTGGCAACAGCGCCTCGGCTTTGTCGGCCGCGCCCCGCGCTGGGCGACGGCGCACAAGTTCCCGGCCGAGAAGGCGACGACGCTGGTCGAGGCGATCGATATCCAGGTCGGACGCACCGGCGCGCTGACGCCGGTGGCGAAGCTCAGGCCGGTGACGGTGGGCGGCGTGGTGGTCTCCAATGCCACGTTGCACAATGCCGACGAGATCGCCCGGCTCGACGTGCGCATCGGCGACACGGTGGTGGTGCAGCGGGCTGGCGACGTGATCCCGCAGGTGGTCGATGTGGTGATGGCGCAGCGCCTGGCCGGCGCCGCGCCCTACGCCTTCCCGCATGTCTGCCCGTGTGATTTGCGCACTCCCGTGGCGAAGGAAACCACGGCGGCGGGCATCGAGAGCGTCGTCAGGCGCTGCACAGGCGAGTTTGCCTGCCCCTACCAGCGCATCGAGCACCTGAAGCATTTCTGCTCGCGCCGGGCGTTCGACATCGAGGGGCTGGGCGACAAGCAGATTGCCTTCTTCTTCGAGAAGGGGCTGATCAAGGAGCCCGGCGACATCTTCACGCTGGCGGCGCGCGATGCGATGCCGGGCAATCTCCAGCGCATCCAGAACTACGAGGGTTTCGGCGAGGTCTCGACGCGCAACCTGTTTGCAGCCATCGAGGCGCGGCGAACGATCCAGCTTGAACGCCTGATCTTCGCGCTCGGCATCCGGCACATCGGCGAGACGACAGCCAAAATGCTGGCACGCAACTACGGCGACTGGGCATCGTTTGATGCGGCGGCTATGCGTGTTGCGGCGGGCGATGTCGAGGCTGCCGCCGAGATGGACGCCATCGATCAGATCGGCGAGACGGTGATCGACGCGATCCGCAGCTATTTCTCTGAAAGCCACAACCGCGCCATCGTCGACCGTTTGGCGTCAGAATTGACCGTTATCGATGCAGAACAGGCGGCGAAGGATTCGCCCGTCGCCGGCAAGACAGTTGTGTTCACCGGCAGCCTTGAAAAGATGACGCGCGACGAGGCCAAGGCAATGGCCGAGCGGCTGGGGGCCAAGGTGGCGGGTTCCGTGTCGAAGAAAACCGACCTCGTGGTTGCGGGGCCGGGGGCGGGCTCAAAGCTGAAAGCCGCCAGCGAACTCGGCATCGAGGTCGTCGACGAGGATGGCTGGCTCACCCTGGTAGGCGGGTAGGAACCAAGCGGGCACTGCGGCATGTGCAGCACGACCCTTCTCCGTAGCTGTCCCGCAAGGGGATAGTCGCCTTTTGCGGCGCTGTCCTTGCCGGCAAGACCGGGCCTGGCCCGAAGTTTGAAGAGAAGACGCAGCTTTGGCCATCCCCTCTCCGCTTGTGAGAGAGGGTGAGGGGGGTCGCGCTGCACTCCGGCAATTTGCCTAAACCTCGGCCTCCTCGCGCAGCATTTCCAGACGCAGCCATTCCTCTTCTGCTTCGCCAAGGCGCTTCTGGGTCAGCGCCAGCGCCTCCACCGCCTTGTTGAAGCGGGCCGGGTTCCGGTCGAACAGGCCGTCCTCGGCCAGCACCGCATTGAGCTTGTCGATATCGGCGTGCAGCTTGTTGATGGTGGCCGGGAGCGTCTCCAGCGCGTGGCGCTCCTTGAAGGTCAGCTTGCTTTTCGGCTCGCGGACCGGCGCGGGCGCCGCCGCATCCGCCGTCGTGGCCATGGCCGAGAGCCGCTTGCCGGCAGCCTTGCGGGCAACGACGCCTTCGCCACGCTGGTTCACCATGTCGGAATAGCCGCCCGCATAGGTGGTGAACCTGCCGGCCCCGTCGGCCATAATGACGGCGTTGACCGTGCGGTCGAGGAAGTCGCGGTCGTGGCTCACAAGGATGACCGTGCCGGGATAGTCGGCGATCATCTCCTGCAGCAGATCAAGGGTTTCGAGATCGAGATCGTTGGTCGGCTCGTCGAGCACGAGGAGGTTGGAGGGCTTGGCCAGCGCCCGCGCCAGCATCAGCCGCCCGCGCTCGCCGCCGGAGAGGACCTTGATCGGGGTGCGGGCCTGTTCGGGCGTGAACAGGAAGTCCTTGAGGTAGCTGATGACATGCTTGCGCTCGCCGGCGACGTCGATGACGTCGCCGCGCCCGTCGGTCATGGCTTCGGCCAGCGTCCACTCGTCCTTCAGGCTGTCACGGCGCTGGTCGAGAGTGGCGAGCGCGGTGGCCGGGCTGAGGGTGATCGATCCGGCGTCCGGTTCAAGCCCGCCGGTCAGCAGGTTGATCAGCGTGGTCTTGCCTGCTCCGTTCGGGCCGACGATGCCGATGCGTTCGCCCCGCGAGACGCGGATCGAGAAGTCCTTGACGATAACCCGGCCGTCATAGGACTTGCCGATGTTTCTGGCCTTGATCATCAGCTTGCCGGCGGTGTCCGCCTCGCTGACGGCAAGCACGACGTCGCCTTGGGCCCGGCGATAGGTGCGGGCTTCCTCGCGCAGCGCATGCAGGTTGCCAAGGCGCTTGACGTTGCGCTTGCGGCGCGCGGTCACGCCATAGCGCAGCCAATGTTCCTCGTTGGCGATCTTGCGGTCGAGTTTGTGGCGTTCGAGTTCCTCTTCCTCCAGAACCTTGTCGCGCCAGGCCTCGAAGGCTGAGAAGCCCTGATCGAGCCGGCGTGCCTTGCCGCGGTCGAGCCAGACGGTGGCGCGCGACAGGCTGGTGAGAAAGCGCCGGTCATGGCTGATCAACACCAGCGCGCTCTTGCTCTGCGCCAGTTCCTGTTCGAGCCAGGCGATGACTGGCAGATCAAGGTGGTTGGTCGGCTCGTCGAGCAGCAGAAGGTCGGGATCGGGTGCAAGCGTCCGGGCCAGTGCGGCGCGGCGGGCCTCTCCGCCAGACAGACGCGCGGGATCCTCCTCGCCGGTGAGGCCAAGCTGTTCGAGCAGGTAGCTCACCCGGTAGGCGTCATCGCCCGGCGCAAGGCCGGCCTCGGCATAGGCCCGTGTGGTGGAGAAGCCGGCGAAATCCGGCTCCTGCGGCAGATAACGGACCGTCG
Organism: Hyphomicrobiales bacterium; assembly: GCA_026400555.1. Classification (GTDB taxonomy): domain Bacteria; phylum Pseudomonadota; class Alphaproteobacteria; order Rhizobiales; family Beijerinckiaceae; genus Allobosea. The sequence goes on along the minus strand of JAPLOW010000206.1, from coordinate 941 downwards.
CGCCGGGTTGAACGAAACGCTCGCCACGCTCGGGGTCGATCAACCCCGCCGCGATCTTCAGCAAGGTCGACTTACCCGAGCCGTTGCGCCCGATGAGGCAGATGCGGTCGCGGGGGGCGACCGCCAATTCCGCGCCTTCAAGGCAGGGCGCGCCCCCGAAGCCGTGGCGGATATTCTTCAGTGTCAGCAGTGGAGGAGCCATGGGGCGCAAGTGGACTGGCAGAGTGAAGGATGCAACTCTAAAATCTGCCTCAGCCGTAATCATGCCTTGTCAACGATGCAGATCGACGCCTACAACCAGTTCTGCGCCAGCCTGCCGCATGCCAGCCATGTTGTGCAGTGGGAGGGTGCGCAGGTCTGGAAGGTGGGCGGCAAGGTCTTCGCCATCGGTCGCTGGGACGGGGTCGACATCGGGGCGATCACCTTCAAGTGCTCGCCGATGAGCTTTGCCGTGCTGAAGGACGCACCTGGCATGCGGCCCGCGCCCTATCTGGCCTCGCGCGGGATGATCTGGCTGCAGCGGACATCGCACGAGACTCTGGATGATGACGCGCTGCGGGACTATCTGCGCGAAAGCCACAGTCTGGCCTCACTGAACCTGCCCAAGCGCGTGCAGAAGGAGCTGGGACTCAACCAGACCGGGGCGGGCCGCGCGGCGCCGGCTTAGGGATTTCTCCCACTTCCCGCACCGGCGAAATGGCGATATGGGGTTGCGTCACCTTGCTGGGCGCGGCGGTTGCCCGCGCTTCTGGTGGGTTTATTGTTTTTGTCTGGAGTAACGACAATGGCCGATCGTTGGGCGCCCGATAGCTGGAGAGCCAAGCCGATTCAGCAGAACCCGCAGTATCCGGATCAGGCTGCGCTGGCCTCTGTCGAGAAGCAGCTTGCCGGGTTTCCGCCGCTGGTTTTTGCGGGCGAGGCGCGCAAGCTCAAGCGGGCGT
>JAPLOW010000099.1 GCA_026400555.1 Hyphomicrobiales bacterium | reverse complement strand
ACGGGAATCGCGCGGGCGCGCTACACGCTGGAGTTCAAGCAGGAGGCTGTTCGGCTGGTGCGTGGCGGTCAATCGCTGTCTTCGGTTGCAAGGGGCCTTGGCGTTTCGGCGCAATCGATTGACAACTGGGTGAAGTCGGATGCCATCGGTGGTCTCAAAGAGGCCAAGGGCAAGCCGGTGAATGCCGACCAGATGGAGATTGCACGGCTGAAAGCCGAACTGGCAAAGACGCGGATGGAGCGCGACATCCTAAAAAAAGCGGCGGCGTATTTTGCGAGGGAGTCGCGGTGAGATACGCCTTTATCGAGCGACACGAGCAGGTCTGGCCGATCACGGTGCAATGCCGGGTTTTGGCTGTGAGCGCCAGCGGCTACCATCAGCACCGGGCACGCAGCGAAGCGCCTGATCAGCCGGGCCGCATCCGTGACATGGCCCTTCTGGTCCACATCCGGGCGGTCTTTCCCGAGATGAAGGCAGCCTATGGCTGGCCGAGGCTATGGCGCGAACTCGGCGCACGCGGCATCCATGCTGGGAAAGAGCGCGTGCGCAAGCTGATGAAGGCAAACGGGCTTCAGGCGCGCGGAAAGCGCAAGTTCAAGGCGACGACGAACTCCAATCATACCCTGCCTGTCTCGCCGGATCTGCTGGAGCGGAACTTCAGCACGTCAGTGCCGAACCGGGTCTGGACGGGCGACATCACCTATGGTGCGCCTCGCCCCAATCGGGGAGGCATATGACTGGAATGCAAAGAGAAAGGAGGGTTTGAGGAATGCCGTGTTCCCTGCTGTGAGGGAGCATGAGCCCAAGCGGCGGTGACCTGCTGTCAACTGGCAGGGTGACGTAGCCCGCAGGTAAAGGGGATTGAGGCGAGGCCGTTACGCCAAGATGGTTCCCGAGGCTGAAGTATTGGAAGGTTGAGGAACACGAACCGGTTAACTCGCATCTGAGGGTTGGAATGTCGCCTCCGCCTACACGGCCTGACAGGCGGAATACTGATGATGACGCCGGACAGGTATGACGGCGCGCATCCAAATCGCGAGCGTAGATGTAAGGCGCTCGCGAGGGGCCATGGGGAGAACGCAGCCAGACCATGGCATCGGTGTCGACTTGCGGACAGCAAGGGAAAAGACTGCGACCGGTAGCCTCACCAATACGCCGACGTCCAGCATATGAACGAGGGAAGGCATGATGGGATGACAAGGATGCCCTGCATCGCAAGGGAGTTGGCCCTGATGACCATCATGCTGGCGGAGTTCTCGTAGTAGTCCGCGGCAGGGAAAGCCTGCCACATGGCGAAGGGGAACAGTTCAAGTGGCTTGACGTGCAAACTATCTGACCAAACGAGGTGAAGACCTTTGATAATCAGCGAAATGCAGCACAAGCTCGCAACATGGGCCGAGAACGATCCAAACCGGAGGTTTGATCGTCTTCTTCGGCTGATTGCCAACGGAGAATGGCTTGCCGAGGCAGCCCGGATGGTTCTGGCGTCAAGTGGCGCACGGACCCCGGGTATTGATGGAATGGACAAGCAACGACTGCAGGTCAAACTGGATCATCATCTGGAGTGTCTGCGGGCAAGCCTGCTGGAGGAAAGTTATCGCCCCCAGCCGGTAAAGCGCATCTATATCCCGAAAGCCAATGGCAAGTTACGACCACTGGGTATCCCAACCCTGACCGACCGCATTGTCCAACGCGCCATGCTGATGGCCATGGAGCCGATATGGGAGAGCGACTTCCATCGCCTGTCCTATGGCTTCAGGCCGGAGCGGAGCGTGCACCACGCTGTTCGTACCGTGAGGATACAGCTGCAGGATGGAACCGATACGACGAGGGGCCGCTGGATCATCGAAGGTGATCTGGCCAGCTACTTCGATACGGTCCATCATCGGCTGCTTCTGAAATGTGTGCGGCGACGGGTGCAGGATGGACGGTTCGTTGATCTTCTCCATCGGTTCCTGAAAGCAGGCCACATTGATCGTGGCATGTTCATGGCCTCAAGCGAGGGTGTTCCGCAGGGTGGTGTTTTGTCACCGCTCCTCTCCAACATCATGCTCCATGAGTTTGATGCGTGGCTGGAGGCGAAATACCTGAGTGACAAGGCGCGCAAGGACCGGTGGGCCTGGAACTTCGGCATCAAGCAGGGCCGACCCATCACGGTTCGAGAGAACCGGCAGTGGAAACCGGCCATTGCCTATTGTCGATACGCTGATGACTTTGTCATGATCGTAAAGGGAACCAAGGCTCAGGCAGAAGACATACGCGAGCAATGCCGGGCGTTTCTGGAGGGTGAGCTGAAGTTGACGCTGAACATGGAAAAGACCCATGTCACCCATGTCAATGACGGCTTCGTCTTTCTGGGGCACCGGATCATTCGCAGGCGAGGAGCGCACGGACGGATGTCCGTCGTCACAACGATACCCAAGGAGAAGGCCAAGGGGTTTGCTCGCAGACTGACCGAGACCCTCTCCGGCAATCATAGTGTCAGCACGGTTGACATGATCGCCGACCTGAACCGCCAGTTGGTGGGATGGGCGGCGTTCTACAAGTTCACCGACTTCACTGCGCATGTCTTCCGGCGCATCGACCATGTCGTGTTCTGGAAAATGGCGCATTGGCTGGGGCACAAATACCGGACGTGCATCAAACCTCTGATGCGAAGATGGTACCGTGTCCCGGAACCGGGCAAGGCGAAAACCTGGTTCGTGTTTGGTCGCACTGAGCGTGGCAAGTCTATCGGAAAGGCGCTACAGCGGCTTGTCTCAAGCCCCAAGGCGCAGTTCCGGTGGCGCAATCCGGAGGAAAACCCCTACATCTTCCGGATCGAAGACCGCAGCACCGTCACCTCGCACTACAATGATGTTGCCATGGCCATGGGCCGGGCTTGAATAGAGAGCCGTATGCGCTGAAAGGTGCACGTACGGTTCGGGGAGGAGAAGCGCTTCTGCGCTTCTTACTCCACTCCGGACGGATGAGGGCTGGTTGTATCTTGCTGTCGTCATCGATCTGTTCAGCCGACAGGTCGTGGGCTTTGCCATGCACGAGCGCATGACGCGCCAGTTGGTAATCGACGCCCTGCGGATGGCCTGGTTCCGGCGGCGTCCGGCAGCCGGGTTGATCTTCCATTCTGATCGCGGCAGTCAATCCATTCTGATCGCGGCAGTCAATACGCCAGCGGCGACTTCCAGAAGCAGCTGAAGGCCTTCGGCATGCTCGGCTCCATGAGCCGCAAGGGCGACTGCTGGGACAATGCGGTAACCGAGACGCTCTTCGGGTCCTTGAAGGTCGAGCGGCTTCACGGAATGCGGTTCGGCACGCGCCGGGCAGCAAAGGACGAGGTGATGGATTGGCTTCAGTTCTACAACCACCGCCGCCTTCACTCGACGCTGGGCTATCTCAGCCCCATGAACTTCGAGAAGGCAAAGGCAAATGAAAGAAAGGGGCTTGGCGAGGAAGAAAGAAAGGCCGCATAATCGACCAGCCAAGGGAGACGTCAGACCCGGGCAAGTTCATCCAGGCCCGCGCTCAAGCGGAGATGACACAGGAACAGGTGGCCGAAAAGATGGGCACCACGCAGGCTGTGATCGCGCGCCTCGAAAGCGGTCGCGTCATGCCCTCGACGAGAACGTTGAAGCGTTTTGCGAAGGCAACCGGCACCAGATTGGTGATTGCCTTTGATCGTCCCTCAGGAAACGTGGCCTGATTTAAAGCCATAATGATATCAATATGTTAGTTCCATAAGATCAATTATGCGACTCTTGGATGTAGCCACAAAGTTGAGATTGGACTCCCGTGCAAGGTTGAGATCGGACTCCCCCATCATTTTGCGGGAGTCTTGCATGGGGATCGTTTCGATGAGCACTCGGGAGTTTTCGCGGCTCGATGTTCTGCGCGATCTGGATAGCGGTCGGATCACGGCAGCCGAGGCTGGGCAATTGCTGGAGCTTGGCCGCAGCCAGGTGTTCAACCTGCTGAGCCAGCTTCGGCGGCATGGGCCTGGGAGCCTGGTGTCGAAGCGGCGCGGCCGGGCGAGCAACAATCGTCTTCCAGGTGCGGTCCGCTTTCATAAGATGCCGGCCCGAGGGGGCATCCACCCCATCAGTTCATGCCGATCAACGGATGGTTCATGGGAGAATTGCGACCTGAAAGCATTTATGATACTTTTTCTCAAAATTGGTACTATAGAGGATTTAGGTCATGGAAGCGCATCGCGCGAAGCTGATTGAGGGTGGGAAGCTGATTATTCCGGCGCCTATGCGTCGATCGCTCGGCCTGTCGACAGGCGACGTCGTCACGATCGAAATCCACGACGGCGACATCAGGATCCGGACACTCGATAAGGCG
>JAPLOW010000072.1 GCA_026400555.1 Hyphomicrobiales bacterium | reverse complement strand
ACCTCGCGCTCGCCCTCGGGGGGCAGGCCGCGACGCAGCGCCTCGCGGTAGGCTGCCTCCGCGTCCGGATCCTGCGACATGTCCTTGTTGATCAGCCCGGACAGCCGGCTCGGCCGGGAGTCTTTCGGATCCAGTTCGGAGACGCGCTTCAGGTGAACGAGCGCCTTGCTCAGTTCGCCGAGGTCATAGGCGATCACCGCCAGGCCGCGATGCGCCTCGACGATGGCGCGATAAGCCGCGTCGGGATCTGGAAAGCGGGCGTCGAGATCAAGCGGCATCAACCATCCCTCCTGCCCGCGCCAGCGCCGCCGACAGCCGTTTCTGATCGAGTTTGTGGAAACGTGCCGCGACATGACCGTCGGGACGGAGCAGATAGACTTCCTCCGCCCTCAGACCATAGCGCTGCCCAATCACTATGTCCGACTCCGAAACACGCGCCATCGTCAACACAGCCGGCAGATCGGGCAGTGCAACCTTCGGCGCGGCCAGCAACGTAAAGCCACCCCCCAGATTCTCGCCGAGAAAGCCCTCACCCATCGGCGCATCAATGAACGGCGCGCCGGGCGGCGGACCACACCGCCATGGTTCATGGTCCGGGGTCGACAGCGGACTTCCGCGATAGCTGGTCGGCAGCGACAGTCGCCCGGAGTTGACGAAACGGCGTGCGAATGGAGCGGCTTTCGCGAGCGCCAGCGCCGCGTTGCGAAAGCGCGCCTCGGCCGCGCTGCGCGGCGCGATGAAATCCGTGGCGCGGGTCGAATTGAGGATATTCTCGTCGGCAGCCTCGGATCGCTCGGAATCATAGCTAGCGAGGAGATCACGGGGGCCAGCGCCTGATGCGACCGCCGCCAGCTTCCAGCCGAGATTGTCGGCATCCTGGATGCCGGAATTGGCGCCCCTTGCGCCAAATGGCGAAACCTGATGGGCGGCGTCGCCGGCGAAGATCAAGCGGCCATGGATGAAGCGCTCAAGCCGGCGGCACTGGAAGCGGTAGATCGAGACCCATTCAAGCTCGAAATCGGAATGGCCCAGCATGCGCTCGATACGCGGCCGTACCACTTCGGGCTTGCGCTCATGCTCAGCATCGGCCTGTGGCGAAAGCTGCAAGTCGATGCGCCAGATGTCGTCCGGCTGTTTGTGCAAAAGGCAGGACTGGCCGGAGTGAAACGGTGGATCAAACCAGAACCAGCGCTCGACAGGGAAATCCGCTGTCATTCTGACATCGGCAATGAGGAACTGGTCCTCGAATTGTTCGCCGGCAAACTCAAGACCGAGCATACCCCGCAACGGCGAGCGCGCGCCGTCGCAGGCGACGAGATGATCGGCCTTGAGCGCATAAGGGCCATCGGGTGTCTCGATGGTCAGCCTCACAGAATCCTGGGTTTGTGCAACGGCGCTCACCTTGTTCTTCCAACGCAGGTCGACGCCAAGTTCCAGCGCGCGATTGACCAGGAACCTCTCGACGTGGAATTGCTGGAGGTTAATGAAGGCCGGCATCTTGTGGCCGGCTTCCGGCAGGAGATCGAACTGGTAGAGTTGGTGGTCGCCCTGAAAGACCTTGCCGACCTGCCAGCGCACGCCCTTGGCGAGCATGGGGGCCGCGACGCCGAGACGGTCGAAGATTTCGAGCGTCCTCTTGGCGAAGCAGATCGCGCGGGAGCCGTCCCCGATCCGGTCGGAATCATCCAGCAGGACAGGCTTCAGGCCGCGCTGCGCAAGATCGATCGCCAGCGTCAGCCCGACCGGACCAGCCCCCACGATGACGACCGGATGCCTGGCCACCTCTTGCGCCGACTGGTCAGGCGAGCGCCTGTAGGTGAATTGCGCAAAGGGTTTCGCCTCCGGCTTCATGCTCAATCCTGCAAGGCCTTCCACATGGCGATGTCGCGCTCATCGGTCCAGATGCGGGGCCAGTCGATGCCGCGTGCCTCATCATAGGCGCGGGAGACATTGAAAGGCAGGCAATGCTCATAGATGGCGTAATCGCCGAAGGGCTTGTCCATCACCTTGCGCACCGCCGCCGAGGTTTCTTTCAGGGTCAGGCCCTTTGCCACGGCACGCTCCGCCGTGCCGTACAAGGCGCCCAGAAAGTCGCTGGTGCCATCCATGGCCGCCTTGACGGTCGCCGCGCCAACGAGCGCGTCACCGCGCCCGGGCACCAGCGCCTCGGGAGCATAGGCTGCAAGGGTCCGGATGGTGCCGGGCCATTCGCGCAGGAAAGCGTCGCCGCAATAGCAGGCGGATCGGTATTCGACGAGATCGCCGGAGAACATGACACCGGCATCCGGCACCCAGGCGATCGTGTCGCCCGCCGTATGCCCCCGTCCGGGGTGGGAAATCTCGACGCGGCGCTTGCCAAGCCAGAGCGTCAATGAGCCGGCAAAGGTCTGTGTCGGCCAGGTCAGGCCCGGCACCGTATCGACGCCGCGGAAGAGGCGCGGAAAGCGCTCGATCTCCGAGGCCATGTCTTCGGCGCCGCGCTCGACGATGAGCTGGCGCGTCGCCTCATGGGCAATGATCTCCGATGCGCCATAGGCCGACGCACCGAGAACCCGGACCGCGTGGTAGTGCGACAGCAGGACATATTTGATCGGCTTGTCGGTGACCGCGCGCACGCGTGCGATCACATCCCGGGCCATCAGCGGCGTCGCCTGCGCATCGATCACCATGCAGCTGTCATCGCCTATGATGATGCCGGTGTTGGGGTCACCCTGCGCGGTGTAGGCGTAGAGCCCATCCCCGATCATGGAAAAGGTGATGAGCTTGTCCGCCATGTCGGCGTGGGAGGCGAATGTCTTGCCGGCCATGGGTTGGTCCTTGTTCATTCTGCGTCGGGCTGCAGCGACGGCGATGCCTTGCGGAACGCCTCGATCTCGCTGAGCGCCGCGTCGGTCCGCGCGATCAGCGGAAAGCGGGTGAGATCGACGCCGAAGCGCCGCGCGTTGAACAGTTGCGGCACAAGGCAGACGTCAGCCAGCGTCGGCGCATCACCATAGCACAGATGACCAGGTGTGCTGGCGAGCCGTCGCTCGATCACCTCGAAACCGCTTTCCATCCAGGTCCGGCACCAGGCGGCGCGGGCCGCCTCATCGGCATGATAATCCTGGGTCAGCTTGTCGAGCACGCGCAGATTGCCGAGCGGATGGATGTCGGTGGCGATGGTCAGCGCCATTTCGCGGATCAGCGCGCGGTCGCGGGCCGATCCGGTCAGCAGCGGCGGATCGGGATGCAGCTCATCGAGATATTCGATGATGGCGAGCGACTGGGACAGACCAAAGCCCTTCTCGCTCCAGAACGGCACCAGCCCCGCGGGATTGCGGCGCCTGTAGTCGTTCGCGCGCTGTTCACCCTTGCGCAGGTGGACGAAGCGGTGCTCGGCTTCGAGGCCCTTCAGGTTCAACGCAATCCGCACACGGTAGGCGGCGGATTAGCGGAAGTAACCGTAAAGGACCCCCTGATCAGCCATGGGCAACCACCTGCTGCTCGATCGCGCCGAATATCGAGTGGCCCTTGGCGTCCTTCATCTCGATGCGGACCGTGTTGCCGGCCGCGAGGAAGGGCGTTTTTGCGGCGCCGGAGAGAATCGTTTCGACGACACGCTGTTCGGCGATGCAGGAATAGCCGACGCCGCCTTCGGCGATCGCCTTGCCCGGACCGCCATCGGCGCCCTTGTTGGAGACCGTGCCCGAGCCGATGATCGTGCCGGCCGACAAGGCGCGCGTCTTCGCCGCGTGCATGATCAACGCCGGAAAATCGAAGGTCATGTCCACTCCGGCATTGGCCTTGCCGAAAGGCTTGCCGTTGATGAAGGTCAGCAGCGGAAGCGTGATCTTGCCGCCATCCCATGCCGCGCCCAACTCGTCCGGCGTGACCGCGACGGGCGAGAAAGCCGAAGATGGCTTGGACTGGAAGAAGCCAAAACCCTTGGCCAGTTCGCCGGGAATGAGGTTGCGCAGCGAGACGTCGTTGACGAGCATGATCAGGCGGATCGCAGCGGCGGCCTCCGCGCGGGTGGCGCCCATCGGCACGTCGCCGGTGACGACCGCGATCTCGCCTTCGAGATCGCAGCCATGATCCGCGCTAGCGAGCGGAATGGCGTCGCGTGGCCCGAGGAAGGCATCCGACCCGCCCTGATACATCAGGGGGTCGGTCCAGAAGCTGGCGGGCATCTCGGCGCCGCGCGCCCGGCGCACGAGTTCGACATGGTTGACGTAGGCCGAGCCATCCGCCCACTGGAAGGCGCGAGGCAGGGGCGAGGCGCAATCATGTTCATGAAAGCGGAAGGACGGGACCGAGCCCAGTTCGAGCTGGGCGGCGAGATCCGCCAGCTTCGGCGCAATGCGCGGCCAGTCATCAAGGGCCGCCTGCAGGCTCGGCGCAATGAAGAAGGCGTCGGTGGCGCGGGTGAGATCGTTGGTGACAACCACAAGGCGACCGTCACGGCCCTGTTTCAGCGAGGCAAGTTTCATGATGGGGCGTCGATCCTTTGGCGTTGTCCCTCGCGACCGCAACTCGTGACGGGATTGGCTGCGGTTCGCTGTGTTGCAACCTCAAGCGCGAGCCTGAGGGGCGGCGAGTCATCTCGCCTTGAAGGCTACGCTGCGGCCGGGGCCGCGCCAATCGAAATCACCAAGGCTGCTTCTGTTTCGCGTCGAAGCGCCGGCTCAGGCCGTCCCAGCAGTCGATATAGCCCTTCTGCACAGTCGGCAGGCCCGCCGCATGGGCCGTGAGGCGCTGGGGGAAGCGTGTTTCGAACATGAAGGCCATGGTCCCGGTCAGCTTGACCGGCTTCAACTCCACGGTCGATGCGTGCTCGAATGCGGGCGCATCAGGGCCATGCGGCAGCATCTGGTTGTGGAGCGAGAACCCTCCGGGCACGAACCCCTCCGGCTTCGCGTCATAGACGCCATAGACCAGCCCCATGAACTCGCTCATGATGTTGCGGTGGTACCAGGGCGGCCGGAAGGTGTTGTCGGCCACCGTCCAGCGCTCGGGGAAGATCACGAAGTCGATGTTGGCCGTGCCCGGCTCGCCGGAGGGCGAGGTCAGGACCGTGAAGATCGACGGATCAGGGTGATCATAGGAGATCGAGCCGACGGCGGCGTAGCGGCGCAGATCATACTTGTAGGGGTAGTAGTTGCCGTGCCAGCCCACGACATCGAGCGGCGACTGGGCTATGTCGGTGACAAACAGGTCTCCGCCCCATTTGACAAACAGCTTCGAGGGAACCTCGCGGTCCTCATAGCCGGCGACGGGCGTGAGGAAGTCGCGCGGGTTGGCGAGACAGTTGGCGCCGATCGGGCCACGGTCCGGCAAGGTGAAGGCGCCGCCGTAATTCTCGCAGACATAGGCCCGTGCCGGGCCGTCGACGAGTTCGCAGCGGAAGATGACACCGCGCGGAATGACGCAGATCTCGCCAGGTTCGATCTCGATCACGCCGAACTCGGTGCAGAAGCGCAGCGCATTGTGCTGCGCGACGATCAGATACTCGCCATCCGAATTGAAGAGGTACTCGTCCTGCATCGACCGGGTCACCACAAGGATATGGGCCGCCATGCCGGCCTGCGTGTCTGAATCACCTGCCGTCGTGATGGTCTGCAGGCCCTCGACAAAGCTGACCGGCGTCTCGGGAAGCGGCGACGGATCCCAGCGCAACTGGCCCAGCATGGGCTTGCGCTCCGCGCTGTTCGGGGCTGTCCGGATCAGTCCGGGACTGATCGGCGCATAGCGCTGCGAATGCTTGACGCTCGGCCTGATGCGATAGAGCCAGGAGCGCTCGTTCTTGCCTTGCGGCGCCGTGAAGGCCGAGCCCGACAATTGCTCGGCAAACAGGCCGTAATTGCATTTCTGCGGTGAGTTGCGGCCAACAGGCAGCGCGTCCGGCAGGGCCTCGGTCTCGAAGGAGTTGCCGAAACCGGACATGTAGCGCAACGCCGATTCGACCGTGGTGCGGGCGCCGCCGCTCATGCCGTCCGCCTTGTCGCGCGCAATGTCGGGTGAGCCAAGCCGTGATGAGACTGAATCTGCCATGCCATCCTCCTGTCCGACGGGTTATGGCGCAGGCTCCGGAAAGTTGCAAGATAGTTGCAGATGAAACTTGTTTGATCCCCGTTCGCTGGCCATAGCCTTGGAGTGCGCACCGACGGGCGGTCACATGGACATTTTCGCTGCCAGCGCCTCAATCTCGGCAGAGTCGGGCAGACTCGGCTGGGCGCCGGCGCGGGTGCAGGCGAGCGACCCGGCCGCGATACCGCGCTGCAGCGCGCCAGAGAAGCCGAGGCCCCGGTGCAGGCTCGCCGCGAAGGCGCCGACAAAGGCATCGCCCGCCGCGACCGTGTCGACGACGCGGACCTCCGGAGCGGGCAGCGAGCGCCGGACTCCGTTGGCCCAGCCGATGCAGCCTTCGCCGCCGAGCGTCGCGATGCAGGCGATGCCGAGCTCGCGGTCGGCACGGGCCGCGATCAGGTCCGGATCGCGCTCGTCCCAGTCCAGCGACACGGACAGCACCACAGCCTCGTGCTCATTGACGATCAGGACGTCCAGAAGGTCGAGGAGATCGGGGCTGACGGGACCTGCTGGCGCGGTGTTCAGGATCACGCGGGCGCCGCCTGCCTTCGCGGCCCTCGCCACCGCGATGCATTCGCTCTCGGGCGTCTCGCATTGCAGCAGCAGCAGATCATCTTTTGTCCAGACATGATGGCTGAGGCTGGCGGCGCTCGCCTTCAGGTTGGCCCCGGCGGTGACGATGATCTGGTTCTGGCCCTTCGCGTCGACGCCGATGAAGGCCGCGCCCGTGGGCAAGTCGACCTTTCGAACCCCGGACAGATCGACGCCGCCTTCGGCCAGAAGCGACAGTGCAGCGTCTGCAGCGGCATCGGTTCCGACAGCACCGCCAACCAGCACAGGCGCGCCGGCCCGCGCCGCCGCAAGCGCCTGATTAGCGCCCTTTCCGCCCGGAAATATCCGATAGGACGGGCCGATGACGGTCTCGCCAGGGCCGGGCAGGCGCGGTACGGCCGCGACATGATCAAGGATGATCGAGGCGAAGACGACAATCATGACACAGTCCCCATCTCACATCGTCGCCCCAAGCTGCCAGGGCACGAACTCGGCGTCGCCATAGCCGAGCTCCTCGGACTTTGAACGTTCGCCGGACGCCACCCTCAGCAGATAGTCAAAGATTTCCTGACCCTTGGCTTCCAGCGAGGCGCCATCAAGGATGTCGCCACAGTTGATGTCCATGTCGTCGAGCATTCGACGATAGATGTCGGAGTTGGTGGCGAGCTTGACGGAAGGCGTCGGTTTGCAACCATAGGCCGAGCCGCGCCCGGTGGTGAAGGCGAGGATGTTGGCGCCGCCCGCCACTTGCCCCGTCGCAGAGACCGGGTCGTAGCCGGGCGTATCCATGAAGACGAAGCCCTTGCCGGTGACCGGTTCTGCATAGTTGTAGACACCGGTGAGCGCCGTCGAGCCGCCCTTGGCGGCAGCGCCAAGCGACTTCTCCAGAATGGTTGTCAGCCCGCCGGCCTTATTGCCGGGCGAGGGGTTGTTGTCCATCGACTGGTTGTTGCGGGCGGTATACTCCTCCCACCACCTGATGATGCCAACGAGCTTTTCGCCGACCTCGCGGCTTACGGCGCGCCGGGTCAACAGATGTTCGGCGCCGTAGATTTCGGGCGTTTCGGACAGGATGGCCGTGCCGCCCTGCGCCACCAGCAGGTCCACCGCATGGCCAAGGGCCGGATTGGCCGTGATCCCGGAATAGCCATCCGAGCCGCCGCACTGGAGCGCCAGCATCAGTTCGGACGCCGATGCGGTTTCGCGGGTCTTGCGGTTGGCGATCGCCAGCATGTCGCGGACGGCTTCGACGCCGGCGGCAACGGTCTTCTTTGTGCCCCCGACATCCTGGATGGTCATGGTGCGGAAGACATCGCTTTCGGACAGACCATAGGCCTCCTTCATCTTGGCGATCTGGAAGCCTTCGCAGCCGAGCCCGACGACGAGAACGGCGGCCATGTTCGGATTGCAGGCATAGCCCCAGGTGGTGCGCTTGAGCACGTCGAAGGCCGGGCCGGAATAGTCGATGCCGCAGCCCGTGCCATGAGTCAGCGCGATGACGCCATCGACATTGGGATAATCCGCCAGAATGCCGGAGCGGCGCACCTCTTCCGCCATGAACTTGGCGACGGAGGCCGAGCAGTTCACCGAGGTCAGGATGCCGACGTAATTGCGTGTGCCGAACTTGCCGTTGTCGCGCCGGAAACCTTCGAACGTGGCGCGGTCGGCTTGCGGAACATAGTCCGTCGCGTGGGCTGCGCTGGCATGGGCGTAGTCGAGCGCCACCGAAGCGAACAGGCAGTTGTGCGTGTGGATGTGCGAGCCGGACGCGATGTCGTCAGCGGCATAGCCGATGATCTGGCCGTACTTGCGGACCGGCTCGCCCTTTGCGATTGGCGCGACGGCCAGCTTGTGCCCACGGGGAATGCGCGCGAGCGCCGTCACGCCACCTGCGGAGACACCGGCATCGACCGGATCGACCGCAACGACGACATTGTCGGAGGCGCTGAGTTTCAGCACGCGCGGCGGGCCGGCAGGCGCGCCGCTCGGCGGCCGCGAAATCAGGTTCATCTTTGGTCCTCCGGACGTCTTCCTGTTGCGCTATCAAAGCAAGGGAGCGGGCTGGCGGCAAGCCTGTGGCCCATGATCAGAGTACAGCACCCGGATTGAGAATGCCCGTCGGATCGAGCGTCGCCTTGATCGCCCGCATGATGGCCAGTTCCACTGGATCCTTGACGCCGGGCAACAGGTGCCGCTTCAGCCGCCCGATGCCATGCTCCGCGGAGATCGAACCGCCGAACTCATGCACCACGCCGTGCACCGCTTCGTTCACCTCATCCCAGCGCGCCAGATAGGCCGCCTTGTCGGCGCCGATGGGCTGCGAGATGTTGAAATGGATATTGCCGTCGCCGAGATGGCCGAAGGGCAACGGCCTGCAGCCCGGGATCATCGCCGTGACACGCACAAGCGCGCGGTCGAGGAAGGCCGGGACGGCCGCAACCGGAACCGATACGTCATGCTTGATCGAGCCACCCTCAAAGCGCTGGACCTCGCTCATCGCCTCGCGGATGCGCCAGAAGGCGCCGCGCTGCTGCAAGGTCGCGGCGATCGCCCCGTCAGTGATGAAGCCCGCTTCAAACGCCCTCTCCAGAAGTGCTTCGGCCTGCGTTTCGAGACCGCCGGCGGCCGGCGATGACATCTCCATCAGCACGTACCAGGGCGACGGCGCCGCCAGAGGATCGCGCGTGTCGGCGGCGTGGCGCAGCACGACCTCGATGCCGAACCGGGGCATCAGCTCGAAGGTGGTCAATTGCCCGCCCGCCTCCGCCTTCGCCAGATTCAGCAGTGCGAGGGCGTTCGCAGGGTCCGCAACCGCAAGGAACGCGGTCGCGCGGGCCTGTGGCTTCGGAAACAGCTTCAGCGACGCCGCCGTGATAACGCCGAGCGTGCCTTCGGCGCCGATGAACAGGTTCTTCAGATCGTAACCGGTGTTGTCCTTGCGCAGGGTCCTGAGGCCATTCCAGATGCGGCCATCGGCCAGCACGACCTCAAGGCCTAGGCACAGATCGCGGCTGTTGCCATAGGCGATCACGGCTGTGCCACCGGCATTGGTCGACAGGTTGCCGCCAATCGTGCAACTGCCTTCCGAGGCCAGCGAGAGGGGAAACAGGCGGTTCGCCGCGTCCGCTGCCGACTGGACAGCCTGCAGGGTCATGCCGGCCTCGACCGTGATCGTGTCGCCGTCTGGATCGATCTGGCGCAGCCGGTCCATCCGCGCCAGCGACAGGATGATTTCGCGGCCGTCGCTGACCGGGATCTGGCCGCCGACCAGGCCTGTATTGCCACCCTGCGGCACGATGGCCGTGCCTGTCTGGTGGGCAAAGGCAAGCAAGGCCGAGACCTCGGCCGTGTTGGCCGGTTTTATGATGGCCCGCGCCTTGCCGACGAACAGGTCGCGCCACTCCCTCAGATGGGGCGCCATGTCCGCCGCCTCCGTCAGGACATGCCGTGTTCCGACAATGGCGCCAAGGCTGCCGATCAGGCCATTTGCGCTGTCCATGGCAGGCTACCTCTTTCTCGCCCTGGGCTTTGCAAACACGCCCACCACCTCGACATGGGCAGAGTAGCGGAACTGGTCGACCGGCGTGACATGCTCCAGCGTATAGCCGCCCTGCAGCAGGGTGGCCGCATCGCGCACGAAGCTGCCGACATCGCACGAGACATAGGCGATGGTCGGCACCGCCGATTTTGCCAACTGTGCGCACTGCGCCTCGGCACCGGCGCGCGGAGGATCCAGCACGACCGCATCGAAGAGCTTCAACTCCTGCGGGAGGAGCGGACGGCGGAACAGGTCCCGCGGTTCGACGGTGATGCGCCGCAGTTCGGGCGTTGCGCGGGCGGCCCTGTCGAGCGCCGACAGCGCGGCAGCCTCGCTTTCGACGGCATGAACGGTTGCATGTTCGGCAAGCCGCAGCGCGAACGGGCCGGAACCGGCGAAGAGATCAGCCACGTGCCTTGCGCCTTGCACAGCCTCGCAGGCAAGGCGCGCCAGTTCGGCTTCGCCTTCGACGGTCGGCTGCAGGAACCCGCCGGGCGGCACATTGACGCGCGCCTTGCCCATCACCTGCAACGCCTCGCGCCGCGCGACGATGACATCGCCGTGGATCGAGAGCCGGGCCAGATCAAGCTGCGTGGCAAGGTTGGTCAAGCCGATGCGCTGCCTGTCACTTGCCGGACCATTGCCGCGGACATCGACGTCGAGGCCGCCTGTGGTCGCGGTGATCAGGATGGTGAGAGGCTTGGCCGACGCTGCCAGCGCACCGGTCAGGGAGCGGGCCACCTCCGGCGCACGCGCCACGGCGGGGCTCAGGATCGGACAGGCGCTGACCGCGATCAGGTCGTGGCTCCTGGCGCGCATGAAGCCGGCCAACGCTTCGCCATCACGCCGCCGTCCGTGCAGGGTCACGCGCCGGCGCCCCATGCCATGACCATCGATGAGAGGGCGAACCAGCGTGGCGATCCGCGCGCGCTCGAGCGCTTCTGCGACCAACCCGTGCTTCCAGGCGGCGTAGGTATTGGGCCCGACATGCTGGGTGGCGCAACCGCCGCAGGCTCCGAACAGCGGACAGATCGGCGCGATACGGTCGGGCGATGGCGTCACGACGCGCAGCAAGGCGCGCTGCTCGCCCACCGCGTCGATCTCCACCACTTCGCCGGGCAATGCGCCGGGGACGACGATGGCGGCATGACCATGCCCGGTCATGCCGTCGCCCCGCACGCCGAGGCGTTCGATGGTCACCGTGCACGGCTGTGGCTGGATGTTGGACAAGGGCTCACCTTCGTTGGATGAGGGTGACGCGCCCCCGCGCTTGGCCTATCAGGTTCAGCACTCCCGGCAAACAGCAAGAGGCATGGATCATGACCATCCGCAATGGCATCATCGAGGCGATCGGCAACACCCCGCTGAT
The DNA here is from genome assembly GCA_026400555.1 of Hyphomicrobiales bacterium. GTDB lineage: Bacteria > Pseudomonadota > Alphaproteobacteria > Rhizobiales > Beijerinckiaceae > Allobosea. Next base: position 25,732 of record JAPLOW010000072.1, on the reverse strand, counting down.
CGCCCTGCGTCAGGCGTCCGCGCTGACCGGGTGCCGCATCCTGGGCAAGGCCGAGTTCATGAACCCCGGCCAGTCGGTCAAGGACCGCGCCGCCCTCGCGATCATCCGTGACGCGGAGGCGCGTGGCGCGCTCAGGCCCGGCGGCGTGATCGTCGAGGGCACGGCGGGCAACACCGGCATCGGCCTTGCCCTTGTCGGCAACGCGCTCGGCTACCGCACAGTGATCGTGATCCCGAACAGCCAGAGCCAGGAGAAGAAGGATATGATCCGGCTGGCAGGCGCGGAGCTGATCGAGGTGCCGCCTGCGCCTTTCTCGAATCCGAACAACTATGTGAAAGTGTCGGGCCGTCTTGCCGAGGCGCTTGCCGCCGTCACTCCCGAAGGCGTGGTCTGGGCCAACCAGTTCGACAACACGGCCAACCGCGAGGGCCATGCCGCCACCACGGGTCCTGAAATCCTTGCGCAGACGGATGGCGAGATCGATGGCTTCATCTGCGCGGTTGGCACGGGCGGCACGCTGGCCGGCGTGGCCAAGGCCCTGCGTGCCGCGAAGCCCGGCATGACCATCGGCCTTGCTGACCCGATGGGGGCGGCCCTGCATGCCTTCTACACGACCGGAACCTTGAAGGCCGAGGGCTCGTCAATCACCGAAGGCATCGGTCAGGGGCGCATTACCGCCAATCTGGAAGGCTTCAGGCCAGACGTCTCGTTCCAGATCCCGGACGAGGAGGCGCTGCCGGTCTGCTTCGATCTGCTGGAGCATGATCTGGGGCCGGGCAAGACGATCGTGACGATCCTTTGCGACTACGGCACCCGCTATCAGTCCAAGCTGTTCGACCCCACCTTCCTGCGCGGCAAGGGCCTGCCGGCGCCGGCGTGGCTGCAGCGCGCAGGCGGCGTCGACGAACGGATGCTGGGCGCGGTGCTGGCAGCGCCCGCCTAGCGTCTCGCCATCTCGCCGCGCAGCACGGCGATCTCAGCACGCATGGCCTTGAGTTCGGCGACGACGTCCTCGTTGCTGTGAGCCGGATGGGTCAGCTTCGGCGCTTCGCTGGCGGTGACCTCGTCAAGCGCCGTCACGACGACGCCGATGAACAGGTTGAGGACCATGAAGGCCGACAGCACCATGAACAGGATGACGAAGACCCAGCCCCAGCTGTGACCTTTCTCGTAGAGCGGTTTGACGATGCCGTTGGACCAGTCATCGAACGTCATCGCCTGGAACAGGGTGTAGGCGGTCGTGCCGATCGAGCCGAACAGTTCGGGGTTTGTCTCGCCGAAGAGCTTGGTGCCCATCACGGCGAAGACGTAATAGACGAGCAGGAGCAGCAGGCCGATCGACCCCATGCCCGGCATCGCACCGATCAGGCCGGCGACGACCTTGCGCAGCGAAGGTACGACCGTGATCAGGCGCAAGGCGCGCAGCACCCTCAGTGCCCGCAGGACGGAGAGCGATTCGCTGGTCGGCACCAGGGCGATGCCCACCACGAACAGATCGAACAGGCTCCATGGATCACGGAAGAAGGCAGCCCGCTTGACGATGATCCGCGCGAGCAGTTCGGCGACAAAGACGCCAAGAATGACCTTGTCCAGCAACATCAGCACCGGACCGTAATCGGCCATGACCGACTTGGAGGTTTCGAGTCCAAGCGTGATGGCATTGATGATGATCAGGATCATCACAATGCGTTCGGTTCTGGGGTGGTTGACGATCGAGGTCAGCAGCGCAGTCATGCAACATCCGGGGGTTGGGAAGGATATCCGCCAGACATTGTTCACCGCACCCGAAAAGGCAACGATCGCGTCGTCGCTGTCGCCGCCTTTTCAGGACTTTTTCGCCGTCGCGTCGATCACAGCCCGTCGAACAAAGCGCTCGAGATGTAGCGTTCTGCAAAGGACGGTATGATGATCACGATGTTCTTGCCCGCCATGCCGGGCCTGCTGCCCAGTTCAAGGGCTGCGGCCACAGCTGCGCCCGAGGAGATGCCGCCGGGAACTCCCTCGAGCCTGGCCAGGGCGCGGGCCGTGTCGAAAGCTGTCTGGTTGCCGACGGTGACCACCTCGTCGATCACGCTGCGGTCGAGGACATCGGGAATGAAACCGGCCCCGATGCCCTGGATCTTGTGCGGGCCGGGCGCCCCGCCCGACAACACGGAAGAATCCTCCGGCTCCACGGCGACAATCTTCACAGAGGGCTTCCGCGCCTTGAGGACCTGCCCGACGCCGGTGATGGTGCCGCCCGTGCCGACGCCCGAGACGAAATAGTCGATGGCGCCATGGGTGTCGTTCCAGATTTCCTCCGCTGTCGTGCGGCGGTGGATGTCGGGATTGTTCGGATTCTGGAACTGCTGCGGCATGATCGAAGCGGGAATCTCGGCGAGCAGTTCATTGGCCTTGGCGACCGCGCCGCGCATGCCCTGCGGGCCTGGCGTGAGCACGAGTTCGGCGCCCAGAAGGGCGAGCATCTTGCGGCGTTCCAGCGACATGGTCTCCGGCATCACAAGGATCATGCGATAGCCGCGGGCGGCCGCCACGAAAGCCAGCGCAATGCCGGTGTTCCCGGAGGTCGGCTCGATCAGGGTGCCGCCGGGCTTCAGCTTGCCGGACGCCTCCAGAGCATCGATCATGTTGACGCCGATCCGGTCCTTGACGCTGGCGATCGGATTGAAGAATTCAAGCTTGGCGAGCAGGTTGGCCCTGACGCCACGCTCAAGCCCGATCCGCCTCAGGCGGACAATGGGCGTGTCGCCGATCGTGTCGGTGATCGAGTCATAAATGCGCCCGCGCCCCGGGCTCCGAGTCGCGGCGGTGTCGGTCTTTCTGGCAGCTTGTGTCATGGTGTTGTCCTCATCCAGAACAAGGGGATGAGGATCAATGCCATATTTCACAATACAGGTCGATAAATAAATAATTTTACAAATTATATTGTGAAATCTGCCATGGTCAGGTCCGCGCCGAACACCTTTCGTGTTTCGGCATGCTTGCACAGATCCTCGACCGAAATGCCATCAAGCCGCGCGAGGAAGGCCTCGCCGGCGGCCTTGACCTCCGGCCCGACGATCTCGTCGACAAGGCGCGAGTGCGGCAGCGGCGGCAGGTCGTCCTCACCGGTCACCGACATCGCTGCGCGCACGATGTCTCCGGCCGTGATGCGGCGGCGCTCCCTGGCGACCTCGTAGCCGCCGCGCGGCCCGCGCACCCCCTTCAGGATTCCGTGCCGCACCAGCGCCTGCAGGACCGTCTCAAGGTGCCGCGGCGGCAGATCATGCCGCGCCGCAAGCATTTTCGCGGAAACGGGCTGGGGACGCGCGTGCAGCGCGATATCAACAACGGCCGCGATCGACAGAAGGCTCCGGCGGGACAACAAGATCATGTCGGCAATACCTTTCAAGAGGCTGGCGCAGGCTCCAGCCCCGTCACCTCTTCAGGAGTTGACGCCGGTCGAGCCAAAACCGCCGGTCCCGCGTTCGGTCTGTTCAAGGCTATCGGCCTTGTGCAGTACCACGCGCGTGACCTGCGCCACGACGAGCTGGGCGATCCTGTCACCCCGGCGGAGCGTGAATGGCTCCTGGCCGAGATTGATCAGGATGACCCTGATCTCCCCACGATAATCGGCGTCGATCGTCCCCGGACTGTTCAGCACGGTGACACCATGCTTGAGAGCCAACCCGGAGCGCGGCCGCACCTGCGCTTCAAATCCTTTAGGTATTTGGAGCACAAACCCGGTCGGGACAAGGCCCCTTTCACCGGGTCCGAGCGTAAATGCGTCGCCGTCGGGGATAGCCGCGACCAGATCAAGACCTGCGGCGCCTGCGCTGGCATAGGACGGCAAGGCCAGGCTCTCGGCATGCGGAAGGATCATCACGCGGACTGCGAGCCGCGGCATCAGGCCCAGCCGCTGTCCAGCGCCGCGAGATGCGCGATCAGCTTCGCCGCCACCTCGTCCTTGCCCATGACGGGCCATGACACCACGCCCGACGCGCTGACCAGATGCACGGCATTGGCGTCACCGCCGAACACGCCGCCGGCGATGCCCGAGCCGGTCAGGCTGACATCGTTGGCGACGAGCAGGTCACAACCCTTGCGCCTGAACTTGGCTGTCGCATTGGCGATCACGTGCTCGGTTTCGGCTGCGAAGCCAACCACGCAGGCCGGACGGCCAGCCTTGAGGTGCGCAACCGTCGCAAGGATGTCGGGGTTCTCGGTCAGGGCCAGCGCGGGCGCGCCCGAACCCGACCCGGCGGTCTTCTTGAGCTTCTCGTCCGCCGCGTTCGCCACCCGCCAATCCGCCACTGCCGCAGCGAAGATCGCGATGTCCGCTGGCAAGGCTGCCTCGGTGGCGGCCAGCATCTGGCGCGCGGTCGTGACGTGCACGGTCGTGACGCCTGCAGGGTCGGCAAGACTTGTCGGCCCGGATATCAGGGTCACCCTGGCGCCGGCTGCAGCCGCCGCAGCAGCGATGGCGTGGCCCTGCTTGCCCGAGGAGCGGTTGGCGATGTAGCGCACCGGATCGATCGGCTCGTGGGTTGGGCCCGACGTGACGAGCACGTGCTTGCCCGCCAGCGCCTGACCCGGCATCGGTTTCGGAACGCAGGAAATCAGCTTGGCCTCGATGGCGGCCAGCAGCTCCGGCGGCTCGACCAAACGGCCGGGACCGAACTCGCCGCAGGCCATGGCGCCTGTCGCGGGCCCGACGATCGTGACGCCGTCGCGCCGCAAGGTCTCGAGATTGCGCTGGGTCGCGGGATGGTGCCACATGCGCACATTCATCGCCGGCGCGATCACGATGTCCTTGTCCGTCGCAAGAAGCGTCACGCTGGCCATATCATTGGCGATGCCATTCGCCATCTTCGCGATCAGATCAGCCGTCGCCGGGACCACGACCACAAGATCCGCCGAGCGCGACAAGGCGATATGCCCCATTTCGACCTCGTCGGTCAGGGAAAACAGATCGTCATAGACCTTCGCGCCCGCCAGCCCGGCCAATGAGAGCGGGGTGACGAACTCTGCGCCGGCCTTGGTCAGGATCGGCGTCACGGCAATGCCCTTGCGGCGCGCAAGCCGCACCAGTTCAAGCGCCTTGTAGGCGGCGATGCCGCCGCCGACGATCAGGAGGATGGATTTTCCGTTCGGCACGAGACGTCCTCAGTTCCGGAGATGTCCTATCACCGGAACGGAGGCTCATCAAACGAGCGCAGCTTGCGCGAGTGGATGCTGGTGCCCGCCTGCTTGAGCAACTCCACCGTCTCGATGCCGATCCTGAGATGCTCGTTGACTGCACGCTCGTAGAAGGCATTGGCTGCGCCCGGCAGCTTGATCTCGCCATGCAGCGGCTTGTCGGAGACGCACAGAAGCGTGCCGTAGGGAACGCGCAGCCGGTAGCCCTGGGCCGCGATCGTGCCTGATTCCATGTCGACGGCGATGGCGCGCGACTGGTTGATGCGCTTGCGGGCCGGCGTCCACTGCAGCTCCCAGTTGCGGTCGTCGAAGGTGACCACGGTTCCGGTGCGCAGCCGGTTCTTGAGGGCGTCGCCGCTTTCGCCCGTGACGCGGGCCGCTGCCTGCTGGAGCGCGATCTGGACCTCGGCCAGCGCCGGAATCGGGATCTCCGGCGGCAGGAGATCATTGAGAATGCGGTCCTGCCGGAAGTAGGCATGGGCCAGCACGTAGTCGCCAATGACCTGCGCCTGCCTGAGACCGCCGCAATGGCCAATCATCAGCCAGGTGTTCGGGCGCAACACCGCGAGATAATCCGTGATGTTCTTGGCGTTGGAGGGCCCAACCCCGATGTTGACCAGCGTAACGCCCTGTCCGCCCTTCTTGACCAGATGGTAGGCCGGCATCTGGAAGCGGTGCCAGGGCGCTGCGGCCAGCCGCGCCACCGCCGACTCATCGGCCGAGCGCGCGTCGATCACGAGGCCGCCGGGCGCAACCAGCCGTTCGGCCGCGCCGGCGCGGATGGCTTCGATGCCGTGACGCACGAACTGGTCGACATAGCGATGGTAGTTCGTCAGCAGGATCCAGTGCTGGACGGAACGCCAGTCGGTGCCGGTGTAGTGGACAAGGCGCTTGAGCGAGTAGTCGGTGCGCACGGCGTCGAACAGGCTGAGCGGCCTCGGCCCATCGCCTGTCATGTCGAAGGTCCCGTCGGCGATCTCGTCGCCAATGGCGGACAGCAGCGGCACAGGGAAATGCTGCGCCAATTCGGCAGCCGTGACGCCACCGCGTGCCAGCTCATCGCCACCGTGGAGCGCGTAGGGATAGGGGATTTCCTGGGCGCTGACGCCGACCTCGACCACGGCGCCGTAGTCGCGCATCAGGGGCGTCAACTGATCGAGCAGGTAGTCGCGAAACTCCGCGGGGTGCGTGACCGTCGTGGCATAGATCCCCGGCGCTGCAAACTTGGCGTAGGCCTGGCGCGATTTGCCTGGCAGCGCATCGGGTTCATAGGTTACGCGCAATTCGGGATAGCGGAAGCGCGCGCGCTGTTCGGGGGTCGGGACGGTGCGGTCAGTCAGGTAGGCATCAAGCGCCTTGCGAATGGCCCCGGTGGCCTTCTCGTACAGCTCCTGGAGCTTGTCGATCGCTTCGCCGGCAGTGGCAGCACGGTGATAGGGAAGGTTCTTATGTTCTGTCATGGCCCAGATAAGCCGAACGCCCATGCGGTTGCAACCCTGCCCCGACCGGACGACCGCAGTGGATGGGGGCACGGGGCGACGGCCTGTTTGCGCCGCTCACAGCAGGAAGGTAGCCGGCTTTGCCTCTCACAATCCGGCAAAGATGCCATAAGCCAGAAATGCGGCGATCAGCCAGAGCGCCAGATTGCCCCAGCGGTTGCGCGCCGCTTCCGCGCGGCCAATGGCCGCCACGCTATCCGCATCGAGTGCAAAGCCGCGCGCGGTGGCCTCTTCCAGATGCGCGAGGAGCCGTTCGCCGCGTGCGACCGTGTCGGGCAATTGTGCAACCGCGCCGGCGAGCGACATCACACCACGTCCCGCATCCTCGATCCGGCCGACCGGCCCCAGATTGCGTGTGATCCAGTCGCGCACGACCGGCTCGGCCGTCCGCCACATGTCGAGGTGCGGATCGAGCATGCGCCCGACGCCTTCCACAACCACCATCGTCTTCTGCAGCATCACCAGTTCGGTCCGGGTTTTCATGTCGAACAGGCCGGTGATTTCGAACAGCAGCGTCAGTACCTTGGCCATCGAGATCTGGTCGGCGCTGCGGTCATGGATCGGCTCGCCCACGGCCCTGATCGCCTGGGCAAAATCATCGACCGAATGGTGCGCCGGCACATAGCCGGCCTCGAAGTGCACCTCTGCCACACGACGGTAGTTGCGGGTGATGAAGCCGAGGAGGATTTCGGCCAGGAACCGCCGCTCCTTCGGACCAAGCCGTCCCATGATGCCGCCATCGACCGCCACGATGCGCCCTTCGGCATCGACGAACAGGTTTCCGGGGTGCATGTCTGCGTGGAAGAAGCCATCCCGCAAGGTGTGCTTGAGAAAGGACTGGATGATGCTGCGTCCCAGCGCCACCCTGTCATGACCGGCCACCTCGATGGCGGCGAGGTCCGACATGCGAATGCCGTCGACCCACTCGGCCACCAGCACATCGCGGGCCGTCAATTCCCAATCGGGCTTCGGCACGCGGAAGTCGCTGTCCTTGGCAGTGTTCTCGGCCAGCTCTGAGAGCGCGGCGGCCTCGGGCCTGAGGTCCATTTCCATCGTAACCGAGCGGATCAAGGTGTCGACCACGCCGGTGACGCGCAGGCGCTTGGCTTCGGGCGAGAATTGCACGGCAAGTTCCGCGCCGCGCCGGATGGCCTTGAGATCGCGCGTGAAGCGCTCCCTCACCTGCGGGCGGAGAACCTTCACGGCCATCTTTCGCCCGTCATGGGTCAGCGCCGGGTGAACCTGCGAGATCGACGCGGCGGCAATCGGTGGATCGAAAACGCGGAACACCGCTCCGATGGGCTTTCCCAGGGCAGCTTCCACGGTCTTCACCGCAATGGCCGTGTCAAACGGCTCCATCCGATCCTGAAGCTGAGAAAGATCAGCCGCCACCCGCATGCCGACCACATCAGGCCGTGTGGCCAGGAACTGGCCGAACTTGACGTGGCTCGGCCCAAGCCGCGTCAGTGCCGCCGCCAGCCGCTCGGCCGACCCGCCAACATTGGGGCGCTCGATCAGGCGCGCGAGCTTCAGACCCCAGCGCGGCGGGCCCGGCGGCAGCGCGGACGGCTCGACGAGCGCCAGCGCGCCCTCGCGCGCCAGCACAAAGCCGACGCGCGCCAGTCTCGCCAGCGATGCAAGTGTTGAAAACAACGGGATTCCTACAGCTTCCAACCGGAGTGGATCGCGACGACGCCGCCGGTCAGCATGGTATGGCTGGCACGGGAAAAGCCGGCCTCGGTGATCATGCTTTCAAATGCCTTCGGTTTCGGGAACTTTCGGATCGATTCGACGAGGTACTGATAAGGCTCAGCTTCGCCTGTCACCATCCGGCCCATGGGCGGAATGACGTTGAATGAGTAGGCCTCGTAGACCTGATCGAGCAGCGGCACGTCGACATGGCTGAACTCGAGGCACAGGAAGCGGCCGCCGCGCTTCAGCACGCGGTGAGCCTCGCTCAGGGCCTTGTCGATGCGGGGCACGTTACGGATGCCGAAGGCGATGGTGTAGGCGTCGAATGTTCTGTCCTCAAAGGGCAGGTCCTCGGCATTGGCCTCGACGAACGCGATCTGCCCATCCTTGGCAAAGCGTTTGTCGGCCCGCGTCCGCCCGACCTCGAGCATGTCGCCGTTGATGTCGAGGACCGTGACAGCCGTCTGAGGGCCGCCGGCCTCCAGCACCCTGAAGGCGACATCGCCAGTGCCCCCGGCCACATCGAGGTGATGGAACGGCCGCGCCTTCGATGGCTTCACCATCGCGACCAGCACATCCTTCCAGATGCGGTGCAGTCCTGCCGACATGAAGTCGTTCATCAGGTCATAGCGGGCCGCCACCTTGTGGAACACGTCATCGACCTTGGCCTGCTTGTCCGCCAGACGCACGGTCTCATAGCCGAAATGGGTCGCGTGATCCGAATCGGGTGCGGAGGAAGGCGGTGTGTTGCGCGTGCTCATGGGCGCTGTCATAGCGAAAAGCGCCGCGCCGCGCTATGCGGGCATGACGCCACAGTGAACGCGTCCACGAGAACCGGAAGACATCGCCCATGCCCGAGCTGCCCGAGGTCGAAACCGTCCGCCGCGGGCTTGAGCCGGTGCTGGTCGGCGCGCGCATCGAGCGGCTCGTCCTCCGCCGCAAGAATCTGCGCTTTGCCTTCCCTGACCGCTTTGCCGAGCGCGTGACGGGCCAGCAGGTGAAAAGCCTGTCGCGCCGCGCGAAATACCTCATCGCGGAGCTTGGATCAGGCGAGGCGCTGATCATGCATTTGGGCATGACCGGCCGGTTCATCATCGACGCCCCCGACGCGTCTGCGCACGAGCCGGGCGTGTTTTATGCCGATGCGGGCCGCCACCTGATCCACGACCATGTTGTGTTCGAGCTCGGCAGTGCCGGCCGGATCACCTACAATGATGTGCGCCGCTTCGGCTTCATGGACATGGCGCCGGTGGCGGACCTGTTCCAGTCGAAGCATTTCGCCGGCATGGGCATCGAGCCGCTCGGCAACGAGCTGTCCGGCGAGACGCTTGCCGCGCTGTTTGCCGGCAAGGCCGCGCCGCTCAAGGCCGCGCTTCTGGACCAGCGGCTGATCGCGGGCCTCGGCAACATCTATGTCTGCGAGGCGCTGTTCCGCGCGGGCCTCAATCCGGAATTGCCGGCGGGCGTGATCGCCACCAAGACCGGGCGGCCACGGCCCAAGGCGCACGAGCTGGCAGGGATCATCCGCGATGTTCTGACCGAGGCGATTGCGGCAGGCGGCTCGACCCTGCGCGACTTCGCCCACACGGACGGGTCGCTCGGCTATTTCCAACACGCCTTCAAGGTCTATGACCGCGAAAGCGAGGATTGCGTCACTCCGGGCTGCGGCAGCAAGGTCGATCGGATTGTGCAGTCGGGGCGGTCGACATTTTTCTGTCCGAGTTGCCAGCCCGGGTGATGGCGCTCACCCGAGGTTGAGCTCCTTGAAAAAATCATTGCCCTTGTCATCAATCACGATGAAGGCCGGGAAATTGCGGACCTCGATCTTCCAGATCGCCTCCATGCCCAGTTCCGGGTAGTCCAGCACCTCGACCTTGGTGATGCAGTCCTGCGCGAGGCGGGCGGCCGGCCCGCCGATCGAGCCGAGATAGAAGCCGCCGTGCTGCTGGCAGGCATCGCGCACCGCTTTCGAGCGGTTGCCCTTAGCGAGCATGATCATCGAGCCGCCAAAGGCCTGGAACTGGTCGACATAGGAATCCATCCGACCGGCCGTTGTCGGACCGAACGAGCCCGATGCCATGCCTTCGGGCGTCTTTGCAGGGCCGGCATAATAGATCGGATGATGCCTGAAGTAGTCCGGCATCGGGGCGCCGTTTTCGAGCCGTTCCCTGATCTTGGCATGGGCGAGGTCGCGCGCCACGATGATGGTGCCGGTCAGCGACAGGCGTGTCTTGACGGGATATTGCGACAGGGTCGCCAGAATCTCCGGCATGGGGCGGGCGAGATCGATGTCGACCACCGGACCGCCCAGCGTCGCCTCATCAACATCCGGCATGAAGCGGGCCGGGTTGCGCTCGAGCTCTTCGAGATACACGCCTGACGGCGTGATCTTGCCGACCGCCTGGCGATCCGCCGAGCACGACACGCCGATGCCGATGGGCAGGCTGGCGCCATGGCGCGGCAGGCGGACGACGCGGACATCGTGGCAGAAATACTTGCCGCCGAACTGCGCGCCGACGCCGAGCGACTGCGTCAGCTTGTGGACCTCTGCCTCCATGGCGAGATCCCGGAAAGCATGCGCCGCCTCCGACCCTTGCGTGGGCAGGTGATCAAGATACTTGGTGGAGGCGAGTTTGACCGTCTTCATGGTCTGCTCGGCCGACAGCCCGCCGATGACGATCGACAGGTGGTAGGGCGGGCAGGCCGCCGTGCCGAGGGTGAGGATCTTCTCCTTCAGGAAGGCCATCATCCGGTCATGGGTGAGCAGCGACGGCGTGCCTTGGAAGAGCAGGCTCTTGTTGGCTGAACCGCCGCCCTTGGCGATATAGAGAAACTTGTAGGCGTGCGGATCAAAGCCCTCGCCTTCGGCATACAACTCGATCTGCGCCGGCAGGTTGTTCTTGGTGTTGCGCTCCTCGAACATCGAGATCGGCGCCAGTTGCGAATAGCGCAGGTTGCGCTTGAAGTAGGCGTCGAGGACGCCCTGTCCGATGGCGCCCTCGTCCGTCCCGTCCGTCCAGACCAGACGACCCTTCTTGCCCATGACGATCGCCGTGCCCGTGTCCTGGCACATGGGCAGCACACCGCCGGCGGAGATGTTGGCGTTCTTGAGCAGGTCGTAGGCGACGAACTTGTCGTTGGACGTCGCTTCCGGATCATCCAGGATGGCCGCCAGCTGCCTGAGATGGGCCGGGCGAAGCAGGTGGTTGATGTCGATGAAGGCTGTCTCTGCCAGAAGGCGTAGTGCCTCCGAATCAACCATCAGCACCTCGTGGCTGCCCAGTTTCTCGGCACGCACGCCCTTGTCGGTCAGCTTGCGGAAGGGAGTCGGGTCGGGCCCAAGGGGGAAAAGCGTGGTGTGCGCGGTCGGCATGAGCAATCTCCGGACAGGCCGCCGCTGACATCCAAGCTTTCAAGCGGCGCATCGCTCCTTAGCCGCCGCCCGCACTCTTTCCAAGTCCGCCATAAGCCGTAGTCGGCAAGGCGCGGCCACGTGATAGCCGTCAGGCGGCCTGGGCCGTGCTTTCGGTGAGGATCGCGAACACCGCGCTGGCGTCATGGGCGCGGCGGATACGCTCAAGCGTGGAGCGGTCGCGCAGGACGCGGGCGACGCGGGCCAACGCCTTCAGGTGATCGGCCCCAGCACCCTCAGGTGCGAGCAGAACGAACAGGATGTCGACGGGCTGGCCATCGAGCGCTTCGAAATCGATCGGCTTCTCGAGGCGGACGAACAGGCCGCGCAAGCGATCAAGCCTGGCGGAACGGCCATGGGGGATGGCGATGCCGTCCCCGATACCGGTCGAGCCCAGCCGCTCGCGCTGCAGCAGGGTTTCAAAAATCTCGCGCTCGCTCAGACCGGTGATCGCCGCCGCCCGCTGGGCAATGTCCTGCAGCGCCTGCTTCTTGCCGTTGGCTTTCAACGGAGCAATGACGGAATCGGGGGTGAGAAGATCATGAAGCAGCATGGTGATCCGGCATATGCATCAAGCGTGCCGGGTCTGGGTCCCGGCCTTGACGTCCTTTAAATCGATTCAGTCCGTCAAGACAAGGACGTGGGTGGATCGATCCACCCGATATTGCCGTCGCGACGTCGATATACGATGTTCACACGGCCATTGCCAGCATTTCTGAAAACGAGGACGGGAGAGCCGGTCAGGTCCAGTTCCGAGACAGCGTCGCTGACGCTCAAGTCATGCAACGATCTCGTGGTTTCGGCGACGATGGCCGGATGGGCGCCTGAAGCCTGAGGCGCGATGTCCTCCTCGACATCCTCGTCGGGGGCCTCAATGACATAGGACGGGATCTGCATCAGCACCCGGCGGTCATGGGCGTTGCCGGAATGATCCTTCAGCCGACGCTTGTAGCGCCGCAAGCGCTTTTCCATGCGCTCGACCATCTTGTCGAGGCTCTGATAGGCATCATGGGCGCTGCCTGACGCTTCGAGCGTCATGCCCGAGGACAGGTGAAGCACCGCGTCGCTGCGAAACCCGGTGCCGTCCTTTGCGACCGTCACATGGCCGTTGTAACTGCCTTCGTAGTACTTTCCGAGTGCCGATCCGACCCTTTGTTCCGCCTGCGAACGGATTGCTTCGCCAACATCAAGGTTCTTGCCAGAGACACGCAGACCCATGCTTTCTCCTCCGAAGTTCAGAGGGCCTGCCCATGCCGGACCAGCCCATTCGCCGACGCTGAAGATGGTCCGGAGTGGAGCCATCCGACCGCGTCGTGCAACCTGAAGGTGGTCCTTTCCCCGGGTCCTGTCAACGCATTCCGGGGCCTGATGGCCGGGCTCGCGGACACTGTCCGGCGCAGCGGCCTCAGCGCGCGCGCACGCCGCCCTGGAGCTTTTCGCGCCGCCGCTCCATCGATGAACCGATGCCGAGGGCCTCACGGTATTTTGCAACAGTTCTGCGTGCAATATCAATACCTTGTTCGCGAAGCTTGACGACGATGGCGTCGTCGGAGAGGACCTCAAGGGCAGCCTCGCCATCGATCATCGCCTTGATCCGGTGGCGTACGGCCTCGGCGGAATGCGCCTCGCCATACCCAGTGCTGGCGATCGAGGCGGTGAAGAAGTACTTCATCTCGAAAAGGCCGCGCGGGCTGATCAGGTATTTGTTCGAGGTGACGCGCGAAACCGTCGATTCATGCATGGCGATGGCGTCGGCCACGGTCTTCAGATTGAGCGGCCGCAAGTGCTCGACGCCGTAGACGAAAAAGGCGTCCTGCTGGCGAACGATCTCGCTCGCGACCTTCAGGATCGTGCGGGCGCGCTGTTCGAGGCTGCGCGTCAGCCAGTTGGCCGTCTGCAGGCAATCGGCGATGAAGGCCTTCTCCGTGTCGCTGCGGGCGGCCTTGCTGACACGCGCGTGGTAGGTCTGGCTGACCAGGACGCGCGGCAGCGTGTCCGGGTTGAGGTCGATCAGCCAGGATCCGTCCGGTGCGGCGCGGATCATAACATCCGGCGTGATCGACTGGACGGCGGAGCTGCCGAAGCCGCGGCCGGGCTTGGGATCAAGCTGCCGGATTTCGGCGATCATCTCGGTCAGATCCTCATCATCAACCCCGCAGATCCGCCTGAGCTGGGCCAGATCCCGCTTCGCCAGCAAGGGCAGGTTGGCCACCAGCGCTGCCATCGCCGGATCGAACCGGTCCCTGTCTTTCAGCTGGATGGTCAGGCACTCGGCCACGTCGCGCGCGCCGATACCACTCGGCTCAAAGGTCTGGATCAGCGCGAGCAATGCCTCCAGCCGCGCCAACGCGACGCCAAGCCGCTCGGCCATTTCGGCGAGGTCATCGGCAAAGTATCCTGCCTCGTTGATCGCGTCGATCAACTGGCGACCGAGAAGGCGCTCCGCCGGGTCTGTGGTGGCGACATCAAGCTGTTCGACCAGAACGGTGTGCAGATCCTGCTCGACCGCCAGCGTTTCCTCAAGGCCCGGCAGATCATCGTCAAAACTGGCCGAGCCGCCGCTGCTGACCGCACCGCCGCCCGTGACCGGAAGCATGTCCTCGGCGGTCCGCTCGTGGCGCGCCGCCTGCGGCAGGTCATCCGGAAAGACATTGTCGAGACGGGTTCCGAGGTCGCGCTCCAGGGTCTCACGCCCCGTCGCCAGTTCGGTTCCGAGCCACTCGCCCTGACCACCGTCATCGATTGAACCGTCGGCCTGGCTGGATGGACCCTCGCTGAACTCGTCCTGGCCCCGCTCGCGCTCACCGATGTCCGGGCCGTCATCACCATCGGCCCGCTCCAGCAGCGGATTACGCTCAAGTTCGGCGTCCACGAAGTTCTGCAGATCGAGATGCGACAGCTGCAACAGCTTGATCGCCTGCAGGAGCTGCGGCGTCATGACAAGGGATTGCCCCTGCCTCATCTCAAGCTTGGCGGAAATGCCCATCGAACCCCGTCAGTCCTTCAGCGCGCTGATTCATGCCGATATCCAGTCGGCATGAAAATTGCCTTTGCTTACGAACCTATGACTCCGGACGACGAAGGTCAAAGGAAGATCGGCACAAAAGCAATGTGCTTAATGCCGGGTTGACAGGCCCATCCAGCGCGCAGCAGGCCGTCAGAGGCGGAAATCCTCGCCCAGATAGACGCGCCTCACATCGGCGTTGGAGACAATGTCTTCCGGGCTGCCCTCGGTCAGGACGCGGCCCGAGTGAATGATGTAGGCCCTGTCGACAAGCCCGAGCGTCTCACGCACGTTATGGTCCGTGATCAGCACGCCAATGCCGCGGTCGGTCAGCTGGCGCACCAGGGCCTGGATGTCCCCGACCGCAATCGGGTCGATGCCTGCGAAGGGTTCATCAAGCAGGACGAAGGACGGGCGCGCCGCCAGCGAGCGGGCGATTTCACAGCGCCGGCGTTCGCCGCCCGACAGCGCGATCGATGGCGCCTTGCGCAGGCGCGTGATCTTGAACTCGTCCAGTAGCGCGTCGAGTTCCGCCTCGCGCCGCTTGCGGTTCGGCTCGACGACCTCAAGAACAGCGCGGATGTTGTCCTCGACAGTCAGGCCACGAAAGATTGACTGCTCCTGCGGCAGATAACCAATCCCGAGGCGCGCGCGCCGGTACATGGGCAGATGGGTGATGTCGTTGCCATCAAGGGTGATGCGGCCCTGGTCCGCCGACACGAGGCCGGTGATCATGTAGAAGATCGTGGTCTTGCCGGCACCGTTCGGACCCAGCAGCCCGACCGCTTCGCCGTTGCGGACGTTGAGGCCGGCATCGTTGACCACAGTTCGCCCGCGGTAGCTCTTGCGCAGGCCCGTCACCGACAGGACGCCAACGCCGCCGCTGGCGTTGAGGGCCTGGGACTCGGTCTGGGCGGTTGCGAACTCTCTGTCTGCTGCGGCGGGTGCTACAGCAACGGCCTGCCGCTCCGCCTCTTCAGCCAACAAGGCGCGCAACTGATCTGCCGCGGCCAGCGCAGCGCTGTCCGGCCGCGTCACCTGGACGGGCAAGGATGGCGCGGCGGGAACCGCGGCCCGCGTCTTGCCGAAGCTGAACGGAGATTTCACGTCGACAATGCCCCTGCCTGCCGGGAGTCAGATATCCGCATCGACCGGCACGCCGTCAATTGGTTGCCGAGCCCGGCTGGCCAGCACGCGCGGGCTTTGCCGGCGTTGCCGCGCCAGGGGGCTCTGCCGAGCCCGGCACGAAAAAGCCGCGCACCCGGCCGCCGTCGAAATTGGCGATACCGGTCTTGGTGTTGTAGACCAGCCGCTCGCCGCGCGTCACGTTTGGCCCTTTCGCGAGCGCGACGTCGCCGGTCATGACCACAAGGTCTTTCTCTCGGTCAAAGACAGCCTTCTGGCTGGTGGCCACCTGCTCTTCGGATGTGACCGTGACAGGCCCGTCGCATTCGAGGCGCTTGATGCCGCCGTCGCCACCCATGCTGGCGGGAGACGCTGCCGGCTGGGGCCTCGGCGCGCGGGCCGTAGCGGCGCCAGCCGCTGTCTGGCCGCGATTGTCGTAGAAGATCGTCATCTTCGAGCACCGCATGGTCGTCTTGCCCTGCACGGCCACGACATTGCCGGCGAACACCGCCTTGCTCTCCTTGTCGAGGACGTCAAGCCGGTCGGCGTCGATCTTGATCGGGTCATTCGAATTGCTGCCCAGGCCACTCAGTGGCGCGTTGGTGGGCGCGGCGGCGCCGGGCCGGGCCGACTGGGCCATTGCAAGGCCTGGCAGGAGGACCAGGGACAGCCCGAGAGCACAGCATAGATTGCGCGAGACCATATTCTGGAAATCCTTCAGGGAGCGGGGCGCACGGGAACAGCGCGACCGGTCGCCGGGTCGATCACCGTCACCCCGCGCTCGTTGACGTCAGGCGCAGCTGAAATCGCACCTCTTGGAGCGGAGGCGGCCGGAGACGATACCGGCGCGGGCGGCGTCGCAGCCTTGGTCGTGGCAGGGGGGGCTGCGGCGGCTCTGGCGCTGTCCTTGTCGTCGATCAGGGCGGACACCCGGCCGACGAAAGCGATCTGTGCGCCGTTGTCGACCACCTCGAGACCGTCGGCCGAGACGCTCATGTCCGGAAGACGCACGGTGACAGCCTCCCGCGAGGTCACAGTCCCGGCCTTGAAGTCCACATCGGCGGATTTCAGGAAGGCCTCCTGCCCGGCCTGCGTCCGCAGGCGGACATCGTCGCGCAGCTTGAGCTGTTCCTTCTGGCTGTCAAAGACTGCCTTCTTCGCGGTGAGGTTGAGGACGCTGTCATCGGTGTTCACCAGACGGGCGGTCATCTCGTTCAGCTCGATGATGTTGGGGATGCGGATATCCTGCACCGCGCTGACGGCTGTCACCTCATAGGGCTTGTTGTCCTTGCGGTGGCCTGCAAGGCGGGGCTGCTCCATGGTCACGCGCGTGCCGTCCATCTTGACAGCCCCCACGCTCACGCCGGCGGCGCGAAAGGGATTGATGAAGGGCAGCACGATGAAGCCTGCAAAGCTGAGTACGGCGCCGAGCGGAATGGCCAGTCTGAGAAACCGCACCAGACGGCTGTGCCTGCGCGCGGCGCGATAGGCGCGGCTGGCCTGGTCACGACGCTGCTCCTGCTGCGCGCGACGCGCCGCATCCGCACTGACGGTCGTGTTGGCCATGTTCATAAATGTCATGGGGCGAGTCTAGGCAGTCCTCTGGGCTATTTCATGACGCCGGTCGTGGCGAAGCCGTCAATGCAACAACAATGCCTGTCATCTCTCAAGAATGCGCAAAGATATCCGCTTCCGGCCAGCCCTGCAGGTCGAGTTCGGCCCGCGTCGGCAGGAATTCATAGCATGCCTTAGCAAGTCCCGCGCGCCCTTCGCGGTCGAGCAGCACGTCGAGCTTTGCCTTCAGCTGGTGAAGATGCAGCACGTCTGACGCTGCATAGGCCAGTTGTTCCTTGCTCAGGTCCGCTGCGCCCCAGTCCGATGACTGCTGCTGCTTGGACAGCTCCACGCCCAGCAGTTCCCGCACCAGGTCCTTGAGGCCATGCCGGTCGGTGTAGGTCCGCACCAGGCGCGAGGCTATCTTGGTGCAGTAGACCGGCGTGGTGACCACCCCGAAGCTGTGCCGCAGCACGGCAATGTCGAAGCGGGCATAGTGGAATATCTTCAGCACGGACGGATCGGCAAGGATGGCGCAGAGCACCGGCGGCGACGCTGCGCCCTTGGCGATCTGGACGACCTCGGCGGAGCCGTCGCCACGCGACAGCTGGATGACGCAAAGCCGGTCACGATGCGGGTTGAGACCCAATGTCTCGGTGTCAATCGCGATGGACGGTCCCGGATCATATCCGGCGGGCAGATCGCCCTGGTGAAGCGTGATGGTCATGAACGGCTTTTCTTGAGGCGAGAGAGGAGTGGGGCAGGCCGGGCTGCACCACTGAGGGGACGCAACCGCTCTCATGTAGAGCAAGTCGCGGCAAAGTGGAATCCGCTTCCGCAGAGGCGGCTGTCGGGCTACAGAAACTGCCCGGCTTCCAATCTGCGCGAGTGCCCCCGATGATCGATGCAGCCCTGTGGCGAAACCTGCGCCGGTCAGGCGCACTCGCGGTGAAACGTTCCATGCGCGCGCTGTTCGCGGCAGATCCGGACCGTTTCACGCGATTTTCGCTCAGCGACGGCGACCTGCTCCTCGATGCGTCCAAGACGATGATCACGCCAGCCGTGATGACGCAGCTTCTCGCCATCGCACGCGCGGCGGATGTCGAGGGTCGCCGCGACGCCATGCTGGGGGGGGCGGCGATCAACATCACCGAGGGCCGCGCCGTTCTGCACACCGCGCTCCGCAATCGCTCGGGCCGTCCGGTGATGGTCGACGGACGCAATGTGATGCCGGATGTCGAGGCCGTGCTCGGCGCCATGGGCGTGTTCTGCGCGGGCGTCCGCTCCGGGGCCATTGCCGCGCATGACGGCAGGCCCTTCGCCGATGTGGTCAACATCGGTATCGGCGGCTCCGATCTCGGACCGGTGATGGCGACGCTGGCGCTGAGCCCATACCATGACGGGCCCCGCTCCCACTTCATTTCGAACATCGACGGCGCGCATCTGTCGGACACGCTGAAGGGCCTCGATCCGGCGCGCACGCTCGTCATCGTTGCCTCGAAGACCTTCACCACCATCGAGACGATGACCAATGCGCAATCGGCGCGGCGCTGGATCGTGGCCGCCCTTGGCGAGGCCGCGGTCGCCGCGCAGTTCTGCGCCGTCTCCACAGCGCTCGACAAGGTCGCCGCCTTCGGGATTCCGCCGGGGCGCGTCTTCGGCTTCTGGGATTGGGTCGGCGGCCGTTACTCGGTCTGGTCGGCGGTCGGACTGCCGCTGATGCTCGCGATCGGGCCAGAGCGCTTTGGGGACTTCCTCGCCGGTGCGCATGCCATGGACGAGCATTTCCGCACGCAGCCACTCGAACGGAATCTGCCGGTCTGGCTCGCGCTGGTCGGCATCTGGCACCGCAATGGCTGCGGTTATGCGACGCGCGCGGTGCTGCCCTATGACCAGCGGCTGGCGCGATTGCCGGCCTATCTGCAGCAGCTCGACATGGAATCGAACGGCAAGGCCGTCCGGCTCGACGGATCGGCGGTTGCAGTGCCGACCGGACCGGTGGTCTGGGGCGAGCCGGGAACGAACGGCCAGCACGCCTTCATGCAGCTGCTGCACCAGGGCACTGACCCCGTTCCCGCGGAATTCCTGCTGGCGGCCGAGGCGCATGAGCCCGACCTGGCCCACCACCATGCCATCCTCTGCGCCAATGCGCTGGCCCAGGCCGAAGCGCTGATGCTGGGACGGACACTTGAGGAGGCAAGCGCGCAGCTTGCGGCCCGGGGCCTGCCTCCGGGCGAGGTCGAGCGGCTCGCCCCGCACCGCGTGTTTCCGGGCAACCGCCCCTCCACCATGCTGCTCTACCGCAGGCTCGATCCCTTCACGTTTGGCCGGATCGTCGCCCTGTACGAACACCGCGTTTTTGTCGAGGCGACGATCTGGAACATCAATGCCTTCGACCAGTGGGGCGTGGAACTCGGCAAGGAACTGGCCACAGGGCTGCAAGCGATGGTCGAGGGGCGGCAATCGACCGAAGGGCGCGATGGCTCGACGCAAGGACTGGTCGGCTGGATGCGTGGCTTGCAGCCAGGTTGATCAGGCGCGCACCCGGAAGCTGCGCCAGCTCCGATAACCCGTCTCGAACAAGCCGATGGTCCAGCAGACCGGGCCGCCGCGGAACGCGAGAACCGCGATGGCGCCAAGGCCAAGCGCAACGGGCAGCGCCCACAACTGAGTATCGGCGCTGCCCAGAGCGATGGCCCAGGTGATGGCGCCGATGCCAATGAGGCCACGGCGTGCTCGGCGAGCGACTAGCTGGCGAAGGGGCTAGCGGTGGTCGTGTCCATGCGATCAGTCCTTCAGGTATTCCCTGGATCATGGTCCGGGCGCGATTAAGTCTTGCCTTGACCGCCTCGCGGGTGAGGCCGTTCGATGCAGCAATCTCGTTGATGGTCAGTTCGTCGATGTCGCGCATCAGGATGATGGTACGGTAGTGGTCGGGCAACGACTGGATGGCCGAGGCCAGATCCAGCCTCAAATCTTCGACCGGCCATTTGGCGAAGGCGACATCGTTCTCCAGCGCCTAGAGTGGCTGCATGCGTAGCGCGCGGCGGGTCACGCGCTGACATTCCCTGCGCACGATTTCGAACAGCCAGCTCAAGAAAGCAGTGGCCATGCGCAGGGCGCCGATGCGGCGATAGACCAGCCACATCGCGTCCTGCACGGCGTCATCAATGTCTTCGGTCTTGCAGTTCATGCGCGCATAGCGCCGGATATCAGGCTGGCTCAGGTCGAGAAGCCGGTCGATCGCCAGCCGCTCGCCTTGCTGCCCTTCCTCGATCAGCGCGACCGGCAAATGCGGCTTGCACCGTGCGCCGGTACGCTCATGAGGGCGAGCGCTCGGCGAGCCTGCGTCCGGCCATGGCGGAGGCCGGGCAATAGCCGAAGATGCCCGTCAGACCCGTGACGACGCCGACCGCGGCGATCAGATAGCCCACCGGATTGCCCGCGCGGCTGATCAGGCCACAGGCGATCATGGCCGCGCCCGCCACAAGCCGAAGGATCTGTTCCCAACCGGCGACGTTCTTGCGACAGATCATCGACCTCTCCTCATGTTGCATGGGCGGCCGCGCTGGACACCTCATGCTGACAAAGAGGCGCGTAGAATGCGTTTCGATTCGCCTCTTGCAAAAAAATCTGCGAGCCAGCGGATTTCGCCGCGTGATTGACATCGCGGCCCCGCATCCGCATAGTGCGCAAAGCCGCCAGGGCCACCTCGGCGGCGTTTGATTTTGCGCTTTCATCGATCGGTCAAGGCTGATGAGCAGAATGGGCTGGAACGGAACGAGGTCGCGCGAGCGACGATGACCCCGGCGACGGAGCGCGGCGACGCGGCATCCGTGTGCTGTCATGTTCCATTCGCCTTTTCCGCTCCGGCGCTGTGAAACGCGCCATGCATCAAGCTTGAAGGACTGTTCCGATGATCACCCCCATTCTTCCCACCTATGCCCGTGCCGATGTCGCGTTTGAGCGGGGCGAAGGCCCCTGGCTGATCGCCACGACCGGCGAGCGCTATCTCGATTTTGGCTCCGGAATCGCCGTCAACTCGCTCGGCCATTCGCATCCGCATCTGGTCAAGACCCTGCAGGACCAGGCGGCCAAGCTTTGGCATACCTCGAACCTCTACCAGATGCCGGAGGGCAAGCGCCTCGCCGAGCGGCTGATTGCCAACACCTTCGCGGAGACCGTGTTCTTCTGCAATTCCGGCGCGGAGGCCAACGAGGCCGCGATCAAGATGGCGCGGAAGTTCCATCACGCCCATGGCCATCCGGAGCGCTACCGGATCATCACCTTCGAAGGTGCCTTTCACGGCCGCACCCTGGCAACCATCGCCGCCGGCGGGCAAAAGAAGTACCTAGAGGGCTTCGGGCCCAAGGTCGATGGCTTTGACCAGGTCGCATTCGGCGACCATGACGCGCTGAAAGCCGCGATTACGGCGGAGACCGCCGCGATCATGATCGAGCCGATCCAGGGCGAAGGTGGCTTGCGGCCTGTTCCGTCCCAATGCCTGCGCGGCCTGCGCGATCTGTGCGACGCGCACGGGCTGCTGCTGATCATGGACGAGGTCCAGACCGGCGTCGGCCGCACGGGCAAGCTCTTCGCCCATGAATGGAGCGGCATCACGCCCGATATCATGTCGATCGCTAAGGGCATCGGCGGCGGCTTTCCGATGGGCGCATGTCTCGCCACCGAGGCGGCGGCGGTCGGCATGACCGCCGGCACCCACGGCACCACGTTCGGCGGCAATCCGCTGGCCATGGCGGTCGGCAATGCCGTCCTCGACGTGGTTCTGGCCGAGGGTTTCCTAACCCATGTCAACGACATCGCCCTCTCGTTCAAGCAGAAGCTGGCGGCCTTTGCCGACAGCCACCCGAAGGTGATCGAGTGTGTCCGCGGACAGGGCCTGCTGATCGGCGTCAAGTGCCGCGTGCCGAACACCGAGTTTCAGGCCGCCGCCCGCAAGGCCGGGCTGCTCAGCGTCGGGGCCGGCGACAATGTGGTGCGGCTGATCCCGCCGCTGACGATCACGGAAGCGGACCTGACCGAGGCCATGGCGCGGCTTGAACAGGCCGCAGCCAGCGTGGAAGCCGACCTGTCGCGCGCGGCTGCCGAGTGAGCATCCTCACCTTTGTTGGAGTGCCGTGATGGTGCGTCATTTTCTTGATCTGTCCGATTTCTCGACGGCCCAGTTGCGGGCGCTGCTCGATGCAGGCTCCGCCATCAAGGCGCGCCGCCGCACGCCGGCCGCCGATGCCGACAAATCCCTTGGTGGCAAGGTCGTGGCGATGATCTTCGACCAGCCATCCTTGCGCACGCGCGCTTCGTTCGAGGTCGGCATCCACGAGCTCGGCGGAACGCCGATGTTCGTCACCGGGCGGGAAATCCAGCTCGGCGAGCGCGAAAGCGTGGCCGACACGGCCCGCGTGTTCTCGCGCTATGTCGATGGCATCATGATCCGCATGCTCGATCACGAGCAGTTGCGCGAGTTCGCCGAGTACGCCACGGTGCCGGTGATCAACGGCCTGACCAAGACCTCGCACCCGTGCCAGGTGATGGCTGACATCATGACCTTCGAGGAGCATCGCGGCCCGCTGCACAAGCGCAAGATTGCGTGGACCGGCGACACCAACAATGTGCTGACCTCATGGGTCCATGCCGCCGGCCGCTTCGATTTCGACCTGCACATCGCCACGCCGGAGGCGTTGCAGCCGCCCGCTCACCTGCTCAACTGGGCGAGGGAGAACGGCGCGAAGCTGACGCTCACCCGCCGGCCGGAGGAAGCAGCGGAAGGTGCCGACTGCGTCATCACCGACTGCTGGGTGTCGATGGGCGACACGGAAGGTAACCGGCACAATCTGCTGCGTCCCTACCAGGTCGACGAGGCGCTGATGAGGCGTGCGGACAAACGCGCCGTATTCATGCACTGCCTGCCCGCCACGCGCGGCGAGGAGGTCACGGACGAGGTGATGGATGGCGCGCAATCCGTCGTCTATGATGAGGCGGAAAACCGTTTGCATGCCCAGAAGGCGATACTGGCCTGGTGTTTCGGACAGGTTCAGGCCTGAGGCATGACCGAGACTGTTCTGACCGCCGCCGCCGAGCAGGATGACCGCGTCCTGCCGTTCACCGTCGAGGCGCTCGACGTGCGCGGTCGCGTGGTCCGTCTGGGGCCGGCGCTCGACGTGATCCTGCACCGCCATGGCTATCCGGAACCTGTCGCGCGCGTGCTGGGCGAAGCGGCGGCTCTGACAGCCCTGCTCGGCACCGCGCTGAAGTTCGAAGGCCGCTTCCAGCTCCAGACCAAGACGGACGGCCCGGTCGAGATGGTGGTGGTGGATTTCGATGCGCCTGACCGTCTGCGCGCCATGGCGCGGTTCGATGCGGAGCGGCTTGGCCAGGCGGTCGCCAGCCAGCAGACCAGCACGGCCGCCCTGCTGGGCGCCGGCTATCTCGGCATGACCATTGACCAGGGCAGCCACGCCTCGCGCTATCAGGGAGTCGTGCCGCTCGACGGGGCCGATGGACTCGAGGCCGCCGCGCACCGCTACTTCCGGCAGTCCGAGCAGATCCCGACACGGCTGCGCCTTGCCACCGCACGCGTTGTCGGCTCGCACGGTGAGAGCTGGCGCGCCGGTGGGATCATGGTCCAGTTCCTGCCGACATCGCCGGAACGGCGGAGGCAGCAGGACCTCGATCCCGGCGACGATCCCAACAAGTCATCCTTGCCGGAGCGCGACCCTGACGGCGTGGCTGACGATGCCTGGACCGAGGCGCGCGCCCTGATCGACACGGTCGAGGACCATGAACTGGTCGATCCGATGCTGGAAAGCGAGCGGCTGATCTACCGGCTGTTTCATGAGCGCGGCGCAAGGGTGTTCGAGGAAGTGTCCGTGCGCGAGGTCTGCCGCTGTTCGCGCGAGAGCGTGCTTGCGATGCTGCGGAAGTTCTCGCCAGCAGAGCGGCGGGAGATGGTGGCCGACGACGGCAAGGTGAAGGTGACGTGTGAGTTCTGTTCGCAGGTGCACGAGTTTGGCCCGGATGACATCGAGCCCGACGCACCACCGCAGCCCTGAGCCTGCTTATTGCCTGACCCATTCGATGGCGTCTTCGAGGCGGTCGTCGCCCCAGAAGATCTCGCCATCCTGTGTGACGAAGGCGGGGGCGCCGAAGATGCCGAGCGACTTGGCAAGCTCGGTTTCCGCCTTGAGGCGGCCCTTGATGTCCTCGCTTTTGGACTGGCTCAGGGCCGCCTGTGCATCGACATTCGCCGCCCGCAGCGCCTCGACGATCACCGCTTCATCCTGGATCGAACGCCCTTCGCCGAAGCCGAGGTGAAAGCAGGCCTTGGTGAAGGATGGCGTCCACCCGGCATCCCGACCGGCCAGCGCGACGCGGGCGCAGCTCAGGGAATTCTGCGGAAACGGTGCCGGGCGCTTCAGCGGCAGGCCATATCTCTGGCAGCGCCGTTCCATGTCACGCCACATGTAGCGGCCCTTGGCGGGAAACAGGTTGAACGGCGAGTTGTTCCAGCCCTGCGCCGCGAAGATCGGCCCCAGAAGGAAGGGTCGCCAGCGGATCTGCACGCCTGCGTCAGCTGCCAGGCGTTCGATGCGCATCACCGACAGATAGGAATACGTCGAGGCAAAGTCGAACCAGAAGTCCAGGGAAGGCCGCGACAGCATTGGCACCTCACACGATTCGGAAATCACTTTAAGCATCCGCCCGCAGGCCGCAAGGCCGCGGCCCGAGAGGCCAAGGTTGCGCCGTCCGAGATGTTCGGCTACCGGACGGGTTCAGTGATCGTCCTTTGCGGCTGCCCGCTGCCGAACCCATCTGAAAGCGCCTCATGACCAAGCCTGACAAGACCGTGAAGAAAGTTGTCCTCGCCTATTCTGGCGGCCTCGACACCTCGATCATCCTGAAATGGCTGCAGACCACCTATGGCTGCGAGGTGATTACCTTCACCGCCGACCTCGGACAGGGTGAGGAGCTTGGACCTGCGCGCGACAAGGCGCTGCTGCTCGGCATCAAGCCCGAGAACATCTTCATGGACGACCTGCGCGAGACCTTCGTCAGGGACTACGTTTTCCCGATGTTCCGCGCCAACGCCGTCTACGAAGGCGTCTACCTGCTCGGCACCTCGATCGCGCGGCCGCTGATCGCCAAGCGCCAAATCGAAATCGCCGAGCAGATGGGCGCGGACGCCGTCAGCCATGGCGCGACCGGCAAGGGCAATGACCAGGTGCGCTTCGAATTGACCTACTACGCGCT
>JAPLOW010000121.1 GCA_026400555.1 Hyphomicrobiales bacterium | reverse complement strand
CGATCCTGCCAGGGCAGGGCCATCAACTCGTTGGCCGCCTTGCGCGCCCGGTCGAAGCACAGCGTCGGCAGCGCGTTCACCGGTCCGTCCACCTCCCCTATGCGGGCCTGAAGGGCATCAAGCAGGTCATGCGGCGTGATCGCGCCAAGCTTGAGAAGCCCGACAAGGTCGGTGGCGGAACGGTCGATCAGCGTCATGTCTGCGGGCATCGGTCATCCATCGGCGAGCAAATTGGCCTGAAGCTATCGCCCGGGCGGCATCGCGGCCAGCCCTTTCGTGCGCCGCAGACCTGCGCTTGACGGATGGCGACACGCAATTCTGTGCGACTGACTGTGCGTTTGCCGGGATTGTGTTCGTCAGGTTGCGCGCAATGGTTTGGACCCAGGCTCGGGGCGAGGCCGAAGCGCCGATGCGAGGGGCATCATGCGGGCTGGCGCTGCGAACCCGCCACATTGGCCGGTCATGAGAATAGCCTGATCTGGATCTGTATCATTCACGCGCCGCGCGCCCTGACCCGTGCCTTCTGGTTCACGGTTGCCGTCATCTTCGTGGTGGAGGCGTGGCTGTGGGACCGGCTTGGTCCGATCGTGCACCGCCTCGTTGCCCTGCTGCCAGTCGAGCCGCTCAAGCTCTGGCTGGCCCGCATGATCGAGCGGCTGCCTCCCTGGGCGGCTCTGGCGCTGTTCGTCCCGCCCCTGCTGATCCTGGCGCCGTTGAAGATCGCGGCGCTGTGGCTTCTGACCGGAGGGCATATCATCGCCGGGGTGGCAGTCTTCGTCGCGGCGAAGGTGGTTGGCGTCGGACTGATCGCCTGGCTGTTCGACCTGACGCGCGACGAGCTTCTCAGCATGGGCTGGTTTGCGCGCGGTCATGCGCTGGTGCTGCGCGGGCTGGCCTGGGCGCACGCCATGGTCGCCCCGTTCCGCGAGAAGATCGCGAGCCTGTTATGGCTGCTGCGCCGCGAACGGCGCAGCAGATTCGTCAGACGTTTGCGCCTGCTGCGCCAGAAGGCACGGGCCGGCTCCTGATCTCAGCCGAAGCGGCGGCCACCGCCGCCTGAACGCGGCGGCCTGCCGCCTTCGCGGCGTGGCTGCCGCTCGCCGGCCTTGTTGTCGAGAAAGCGTGGCAGGAAATCGGCCCGTTCACCCCGTGGGGCGCGGGGCTCGTCACGGAAGCTCGACGCGTCGCCCGGCCTGACAGGCTGGGCTGCGCGCGGGCGATCATCGCGCCGGGGCGCAGCGCTGCGGTGCCGCTCGTCACGGGTCGGTACAGGCTGGTTGCTCCAGGGCGCGTCGTTGCGCACCTCGCGTTCGACATCACGCTCCATCGGACGGGCGGGGCGGTCGTTATGCCTTGGCGGACGGGCCTGGCTGTCATGCCGCACGGGCCTGTCATCCTGGCGTGCCGGACGGGCTGAAGCCGGGCGCTCGGCGCGCGCTGGCGGCGGGCCGCGCTCTTCACCGCGACGGCCAACGCCACGTGCTTCCTCGCGCCGTCCGCCGCTGCGGCCACGGCGTCCGCCGCGTTCCTCACGGTCATCGGAGATGCGCTGACCGCCGGCGGCCGCCTTGGTCAGATCGAGCCCTTCGATCACCATGACCGGGATCGTGCGCTTGATCAGCTTTTCCACTGCCTTGAGCTTGTCGCGCTCGTCCGGCGAGCACAGCGTGATCGAGACGCCGATCTTGCCGGCGCGGGCCGTGCGGCCGATCCTGTGCACATACGCCTCCGGCTCGTCCGGCAATTCGGCGTTGATCACATGGCTGACATCGGCCACATCGATGCCGCGCGCCGCGATGTCCGTGGCGACGAGGATCTTGGCTTCGCCCGACTTGAACTGGGCCAGCGCCTTCTGGCGCGCGCCCTGGCTCTTGTTGCCGTGGATGACCACGGCGTTGAGGCCGTACTGATCGAGATAGTCGCTCAAACGGTTCGCGCCATGCTTGGTGCGGGCAAAGACCATGGCGCGGGTCACGTCGAGACCCGACAGGATCTTGAGCAGCGCGTCCTTCTTCGCCTGCATCGGCAGGTGGATGAGATGCTGCGCGATGCGCTCCATTGGCACGGCTTCCGGGCGGACTTCGACCGTGATCGGGTCCTTGAGCAGCTTGGAGGCGATGTCGCCGATGCTTTCAGGCATGGTGGCCGAAAACAGCATCGACTGGCGCTTCGCGGGCAGCAGCGCGAGGATGCGCTTAATGTCGCGGATGAAGCCCATGTCGAGCATGCGGTCAGCTTCGTCGAGGACGAAACACTGCACGGCCGAGAGCTTGCACTGCTTTTGCTGGATCAGGTCGACCAGACGGCCTGGCGTCGCCACCAGAATGTCGAGGCCGCGTCGCAGCGCGTCGATCTGCGGGTTTATGCTCACCCCGCCGAAGACGCAGGCATGGGCGAAATGCTGGCCCTTGGCCAATGTGCTGACCGATTCATGGATCTGGATGGCCAGTTCGCGGGTCGGGGCAAGGATCAGCGCGCGAGTGGTGTGGGGCTCGGGTTTCGAGCCGGCCGAACGCAGCGATTGCAGGATTGGCAGCACGAAGGCGGCCGTCTTGCCGGTGCCGGTCTGGGCAAGGCCGAGCAGGTCCTTGCCTGCGATGAGATGGGGGATCGCCTGGGCCTGAATCGGCGTGGGCGTATGGAAACCGGCGAATTCGAGCGCGCGGTTAAGCGGAGCGGCAAGGCCGAACTCCGCAAACGTCGTTATCATGGAGAGTCGTGCTTTCATATTGGCCGAAGTAGCTCTGCGGCTGTCGGCGGGGGCGGATCAGACGGTCACGCCCCGTTGAACTCGCATCTTGAGCGTCTACCCGTGAACATGTCCACGTTGGAAGCGCCGGGCGTCTGATTGCGAGCCTGAGCCTCACGACGATCGCGGGCTGTTGAACGTATATGGGGCTTATGCTGCACTGCGTCAAGGCAATTCGCTGGCCGTCCCCCCCAACGTCAGACGGCGGACCCTGCGGCCCGCCGTTGCGGTGTTCAAGCGGATGCTGCGATCAGGCGGCGGCGGGCAGGTGCGCCTTGGCCTGTTCAACGATGGCGGCGAAGGCGGCCGGCTCATTCATGGCGATGTCAGCCATGGCCTTGCGGTCCATCTCGATGCCGGCATTGTTCAGCGCGCCGATGAACTTCGAATAGGTCAGGCCATGCTCGCGCACGGCGGCGTTGAGGCGCTGGATCCAGAGGGCGCGGAAGACGCGCTTCTTGTTCTTGCGGTCGCGGGTGGCGTACTGCATGGCGCGATCGACAGCCGCCTTGGCGGTGCGGATCGTGTTCTTGCGGCGGCCGTAGAAACCCTTGGCGGCCTTCAGTGTTTTCTTGTGCTTGGCGCTGGATGTGACGCCACGTTTGACGCGGGACATTTGGAAACTCCTTCAGAAACGGACGGTGACGGGGCGAGCCTTTGACAGCTCAGCCATTGGGCAGACGGTACTTGATGATGTTGTCACCATCGGTCTTGAACAGCACATTGGTGCCGCGCAGGTTCCGGATCTGCTTGGTCGTCCGCTTGATCATGCCGTGGCGCTTGCCGGCCTGGGCATACTTGATCGAGCCATTGGCCGTGATCTTGAAGCGTTTCTTTGAACCCGAATGGGTTTTCAGCTTGGGCATTTCAGCTCCTGTCGCGGTCTTGCGACCGTCTCTTGAGATATTGGTCGAGCCAACAAAAGAACCGCCACGGCAGCCCTGAATGAGCCGGGCGGTTCAACGAAGGCCGGTCTATGGCAGAAACTCCAGGGCGAGGCAAGCGCGTCTGTGAGCGATGCAAGTCCGCCATACCCTGTTTGCGATGTGGCCAGGGCGGCTTATGCGCTAGTTTGAAACGCTCGGCATGCGCGACGGGATTGCAAGATGACCCAGACTTTCGATCTGATCCTGCGCAGCGGTATCGTGGTCAACCATGATGGCACCGATCTGCGCGACATCGGCGTGACGGACGGGCGCATTGCGGCCATCGGCGACCTGACGCGCGCCTCAGCTGGCAAGGTTGTCGACTGTCGCGGTTTGCACGTGCTGCCTGGCGTTGTCGACACCCAGGTGCATTTCCGCGAGCCAGGCCTCACCCACAAGGAAGACCTCGAAAGCGGCTCGCGCGCGGCAGTGATGGGCGGGGTCACCGGCGTCTTCGAGATGCCGAACACCAATCCGTTGACCACGACGCCGGAGGCGTTGGCCGACAAGGTGAAGGCTGCCCACCACCGCATGCATTGCGATTTCGCCTTCTATGTCGGTGGCACGCACGAGAATGCCAAGAACGTGCCGGAGCTTGAGCGCCTGCCGGCGGCGGCAGGGATCAAGGTCTTCATGGGGTCTTCGACCGGCGCGCTTCTGGTCGAGGATGATGCGGGCGTGACGGAGATCCTGCGCCGCACCTCGCGCCGCGCGG
Source organism: Hyphomicrobiales bacterium (assembly GCA_026400555.1). Lineage (GTDB taxonomy): Bacteria > Pseudomonadota > Alphaproteobacteria > Rhizobiales > Beijerinckiaceae > Allobosea. The sequence goes on along the minus strand of JAPLOW010000121.1, from coordinate 13,468 downwards.
CCTTCCACTCGGAAGACGAGATGATGCTGCGCGAGCGCATGCCGCTCAGGGTTCCCGGCGACCCGTCCTCGCATCCTGTCTGGCGCTCGCCCGAGGTTGCACTGAACTGCACGCGGCGGCTGGTCCGGATCGCGCGCGCCTGCGGCGCGCGCATCCACATTCTGCACATTTCCACCGCAGACGAGATGGTCTTTCTCAAGGACCACAAGGACGTTGCCTCTGTCGAGGTCACGCCGCACCACCTGACGCTCCATGCGTCCGATTGCTATGCGCGGCTCGGCGCCTACGCGCAGATGAACCCACCGGTACGCGACGAAAGCCACCGCAAGGGCATCTGGAAGGGCGTCGTGAACGGCGTCGCCGACATCCTCGGCTCGGACCATGCGCCGCACACCCATGAGGAGAAGAGCCACGCCTATCCGGCCACGCATTCGGGCATGACCGGGGTTCAGACGCTGGTGCCGATCATGCTCAGCCACGTCAACAACGGGATGATGAGCCTCGAGCGCTTTGTCGACATGACCAGCCACGGCCCGAACCGGCTGTTCGGCATGGCGCGCAAGGGACGGATCGCGGTGGGCTATGATGCCGATTTCACCGTGGTCGACCTCAAGCGCCAGCGCACCATCACCAATGACTGGATCGCCTCGAAATGCGGCTGGACGCCCTACGACGGCGTCACCGCCACGGGCTGGCCGATCGGCACCTTTGTGCGTGGACATCAGGTGATGTGGGAGGACGATCTGGTGACGCCTGCCATGGGCGAGGCGATCGCGTTCCAGGAAACATTGCCCCGGACGGTTGACTGACCGCCCGGCGCTGTTGTCAGGCAGCGACAGAGACCTTCTGCGTATGTTTCACATGCGGGATGTGCGGTACGGCCGGCGCGCCCTGCCACATCGAGTGCGGCGGGATCTGTTCACCCTTCATCACCAGCGTCAGAGGCTCGATCCGGGCGAAGTCGCCGATCTTGGTGTCGTAGAGGATCGTGCAGCCGGATCCGATGGTGGCGCCGCGTCCGATCTCGATGCGGCCGACCTTCATGACCCGATCCTCGTAAAGATGGGTCTGTGGGCACGAATGGGCATTGATGACGCAGTAGTCGCCCAGCGTGATGCAATCGAACTCGGTCACATCGGTCCAGTCCATCAGCACGCCCTTGCCGACCTTGGTGCCGAACAGCTTCAGCGCCCATGGCAGGAACGGAGTGCCGCGCATGTATTCGAGCGAGGCCTTGCCGACGAGGCCGCCATAGAGCACGGCGCAAGCCTCGGTGCGCATCGCCCACCATGACCACATCGGCTTCATCACAGGCTTGTAGACCCCCATCATGATCCATTTGAAGGCAACCGAGACGCAGATCAGCGCGAGGGCGATGACCATGCCGGCGGCCAGGAAGATGAGAAGCGCAAGCAGGTATTTGCCGTCGGTGATCGGGCCTTCGATCGTGTCGGCAGTCATGTAGCCCATCATGATGAACAGCGCCGTCGGCAGCGATGTGTGCATCGCCTCGAAGGTCGCGCGCCAGAGCTTCATGCGGATGGGCGGCTCGTAGGTCGCCGAAGCGCCGAGATTGACGCGCTGGCGCACCGGCAGCTTGATCGCGGGCGAGCCGAACCAGGTTTCGTCCTTCTTGACGTGCAGGCTGTCCGGCATCTTCGATTTCACGCCGATCAGCGCGCCATTCTCGATCACCGATCCGGCCGGCACGATGGCGGCGTTGCCGAAGAATACGCGGTCGCCGGTCTTCACCGTGCCCAGGGTCATGTAGCCGTTGCGGACCTCCTCGTCGCCAAATATGGCTTCGTCGCCGATGAAGTTTCCGGCGCCGATATCGACGAGATCATAGCGGCCGGCGAGGTTGGTCGAGATTTCGGAGCCCTTGCCGATCTTGGCTCCCATCATGCGGTACCAGTAGCGCATGTAGACGGTGGCGAAGAGCGAGTTCAGCGTCTCCAGCACCACCTCGGTGCACAGCGCCATGCACCACTTGCGGAAGTAGAACACCGAGTAGATCGAATAGGTCCCGGCCCGCACCCTGGGCAGGATGAGCCAGCGCATCGCGATGACGATGACCATGGACACCGCGATCAGGACCAGCGCGGTTGGCCATGTGTAGAACAGCAGATCCGACCAGGCGATCGTGTAGTCCAGTTCGCCACCGACCCACGCGTCAAGATTGTAGAGCACATAGAAGGCCGGGAAGATCGGCACGAGTCCGATCATCAGGAGAACCGTGTAGGCAGCGAAGTAGCCGCAGCCGAGCAGGAAGCGCTGCCAGCGCGGCACGTCGGGATGTTCGGGCAGGCTGGCACGGTCGACCATGCCGATCTTGCGCGGCGGCGAGCCGTCCCAGATTTCCCATGCCGGCACGACCTGATCTGGCAGCACGCAGGTCAGATCCTTGAGCTCGACGCCCTCCTGGACAACGCACCCTCCCGACAGGACCACGGCGTTGCCGATATAGGCATAGTCGCCGATCTCGACCGGCGCGATGATCATCTGGTTGCCGGTGTACTCGACATTGGCGAGCTTCACCTTCGAGCCTGTCGAGACGCGTTCGCCGATGCTGACGAGGTCCCAGGCCCCCGCTTCGAATTCCGCAATGACCGAATCCCGTCCGACCTTGCCGCCCAGAAGACGGATCCAGACCCGCATCAGCGGCGACATCTGCAGGAATTTCGGCGTTGTCGTCTGCACAAGACGGGAGACCAGCCAGACGCGGTAGTAGTACACGCCCCAGAGCGGATAGACGCCCGGTTTCGTGCGGCCGATGATCAGCCACTTCAACGAGAGGATGATGGCTTTGACGGCCAGGTTCAGAACGACGTAGACGCCACACAAAACAGCCATTTCATAGAGGAAATCGAAGCTGCCCTTGATCTCGCTCGCGCCTTTGATGAGGAACATCGATGACAGGAACAGCCCGAGCCACTGGATGGTGACCAGGCCGAGGATGAAGGGCATCGCGGCCGCCTGCGCCACGCCGCACCAGAAACGGCGCCAGAAAGGCGGGGGTTCGAAGGACAGGTCCTTCGGTCCGCCGCCACCCGAGGCGGCAATGCGTTCATCGAGCGCCGCTCCCATCGCACGCAAGGTGCGCAGGTTGTAAACATCCTGCAGCGTGATCATCGCGTGACTGGGCGACTGGCGTACGGCGGAGATGAACTGCGCCGCGATCAGCGAGTGCCCGCCCATCTCGGTGAAGAAATCGACATCGAAGGCGATGGCCTGGCCCTTGAACAGCGGCCTGGCCGCCTCCAGCAGAACGGCCTCTGTCGGCGTTTCTGGTGGGGCCTGTACGGTCGAGGCCGGCGTCACGGTCAGCGGCGCGGCTTTCAGCACCTTGCGGTCCACCTTGCCGGAGGCGGCCAGGCGCGGCAACGCGATCACCTGTTCCCAGTGGCCAGGGATCATGTAGGGCGGCAATTTTGCCCGCAGCGCTGAGCGGAGCGCATTGCGGTCGATGGATACGCCCGGTTCGGCCACCACGAAGGCGACCAGCTTGTCGATGCCGTCATCCTGCCGCAGAACAACGGCTGCCTGCGCAATGCCCGGCTCGTCGGTCAGCTTGGATTCGATCTCGCCGAGTTCGACACGGAAGCCGCGGATCTTGATCTGGTCGTCGATGCGGCCGTGGAAGGCGATATTGCCGGCCGCGTCCAGACTGACCGCGTCGCCCGAGCGGTAAAGCCGGCCTTCGCCGCCGAAGCTGTTGGCGACGAACTTTTCCTCCGTCAGGTCGGGCCTCGACAGATAGCCCGTGGCCACGCCTGGTCCGCCGATCCACAACTCGCCCTGTTCGCCCGGCTTGCAGATCTGTCCGGCCTCGGAGACGACATAACAGGTATAGTTCGGAATGGGCCTGCCGATCGTCACGACCTCGTCGGCAGTCAGTTCGGCGACGGTCGCGACGACGGTCGCCTCTGTCGGTCCGTAGGTGTTGAACAGCCTACGGCCCGGCTTCGCCCATTTCTGGACAATGGCGGGGGGCAGGGCCTCGCCGCCGAGAATGATGATCCGCAGCGTCGGAACCTCGCGCGGCAGCACGCCGAGCAGCGTTGGAACCGTATCGATCACGGTGACGCCGGCGCGCTCCAGCACATCGGGCAGGTTCTCGATGTCGCCCATGACCTGCGGCGTGGCGACAAACAGCGTGGCGCCGGCCAGATAGGGAACCCAGATTTCCTCCATCGACAGGTCGAAGGCGACCGATGCGCCCTGGAAGACCACGTCGGAGCCGTCGAACCCGTAGACCTCGTTGGCCGAGCGCAGGAAATGGCAGATGCTGCGATGGCTGATGACAATGCCCTTCGGCTTGCCGGTCGAACCCGAGGTGTAGATCATGTAGGCCGGATCATCGGGCGAGAGCCCGGCGGCGCGCGGCGCCAGATCCTTGCCATCGTCGCTGGCGCACAGCTGACCCGGCGTCCAGATGGCGACACCAGCCTCCTCGGCCTTGGCGCTGTTCGCCTCCGATGTGACCAGCCCGGCTGCGGCGCAGTCCTGCAGGCATGTGGCGATCCGGTCGACGGGCGCGTCCGCGTCGAAGGGCAGCCACGCGGCGCCCGACAGGGTGATCGCGATCTGCGTCACCAGAAGCTCGATGCCGCGCGGCATCCACAGCCCGACCACTGAACCCGTGCCGACCCCCTCGCTGACCAGCCCGCGCGCCATTGCGCTGGCTTGGGCCCAGACCTCGGCATAGGTCAGCGTGCGGTCCGCATCGCGCATGGCGACATGGGACGGGCGTGAACGGACGGTTTCAGAGAAGATTTCGGCCAGAACCTCGTCGCGCAACAGGTCGGGCCGCTCGGCGCCGAACAGGGCAGCGACCTGCTGGTCCGGAAACGTGACGGGCGGAAATTTCACAACGTCGTTCATCGCACCAAAGAGCCGGAGTGACCGTCATGCAGGACGCATCCCGCCTTGTCCGTCGCCGCCGGCATCTCTCCCTGTTGTGGCCTCGCGCAGAGTCACGACACGCACGCCATGCCGGCCGTTGACCGCATGGGCCCCAGATCGTGCTTAACAAGATGTGTACTGAACCGCTAGTGAACGCAATGCGACCAATGGGTTCAGCGTTAACGTCCGGGGTGCAAAACCGCATGACAACGGGGTGAATGCGCCGCGTGCGCGGCTTCAGTACCAGCGGTATCCGTCGCTGGTGACGATGACGATCCGGCCCTGCCAGATGTCGAGATCCTCGGCCACGCCCTTGGTCTCAAAGCCGAAACCGTTGAAAGCGACGCGCATCACCCCGCCATGGCTGACGATCACCGTGTCGCGCCTGATCTGCTCGAAAACCGGCATCGTGCGCGCCAGAAGCATCTCGTAGCTTTCACCCTGCGGCGGCGCGTAGTGCCACTTGTTGGCCTCGCGTTCGCGGGCGGCCTGAGGCGCACTGGCCCTGACCTCGCGCCAGGTCATGCCCTCCCAGTTGCCGAAAGTCAGTTCCCGCAGCCGTTCGTCCGTCTCGTAGTCGGTCGGATGCAGCCCAATTGCGCGCCGGGCGATCTCCATGGTTTCGCGTGCGCGGCCGAGCGGAGAGCACAGATAGTCGAGATCCTCGGCGTGTGGGGCTGACTCGCGAAGCTTGCGCCCGGCCTCCTCGGCCTGAACGCGGCCAAAGTCATTGAGCGGGATGTCGCGCCCACCCTGAAGCCGCCCCTCGGCGTTCCAGTCTGTTTCGCCATGGCGGATCAGATAGAGCGTCAGACCCTTGGGCAGGCGGAAGGAACTCATCTGTGCCGGGCTCCGGGTCGGACGTGCGACTGTGGTCTGGTCTGCCTGTCACTCGCCCTTGTCGAGCGTGATGTCCGGGGCGGTCGGGTTTTTCATGCCCACGACGTGGTAACCGGCATCGACGTGCAGGATCTCGCCGGTCATGCCCCGTGACCAGTCGGACACAAGATAGACGCAGGTCTCGCCGACCTCCTCGATAGTCACCGTCCGGCGCAATGGCGCGTTGTACTCATTCCAGCGCAGGATATAGCGGAAGTCGCCGATGCCGGAGGCGGCGAGCGTCTTGATCGGCCCCGCTGAGATCGCGTTGACGCGAATGTTCTGCGGCCCGAGATCGGCAGCGAGATAGCGCACGGAAGCTTCGAGCGCCGCCTTCGCCACGCCCATGACATTGTAGTGCGGCATCCACTTTTCCGCCCCGTAATAGGTGAGCGTCACCATGGAGCCGCCTTCCGCCATCAGCTTTTCAGCGCGCTGCGCGATGGCGGTGAACGAGTAGCAGGAGATCAGCAGGGACTGACTGAAATTGGCTGCACTGGTGTCGATATAACGCCCGGTCAGCTCGTTCTTGTCTGCGAAGGCGATGCAGTGAACGAGGAAATCGATCTTGCCGAAGTTGCGCGCCACCTCGGCGAACACCGCGTCGATGGTGCTCTCATCGGTCACGTCGCAATGCCCGACGACGATGGCGCCAACCTCCTTGGCCAGCGGCTCGACGCGCTTCTTGAGCGAATCGCCCTGGTAGGTGAACGCGAGTTCCGCACCCTGATCGGCGCAGGCCTTGGCGATGCCCCAGGCAATGGAGCGATTGTTCGCCACGCCCATGATCAGGCCACGCTTGCCCTTGAGAACGCCATGTCCAACTGTCATGTGGCTCGTCCGTTTGGTTTAGCTGTAAACGATCACGTCAAGCCTCGCTCTTAGCTTTGGGGGCGCACGCCGACAAGGCCGGACATACATCTTTGTGCGCCATCGGCCACAAAGCTGTGTTGAAGCGGTCAGCGCCGCCGCCGCATGAGGGCTGTGAGCTCCTCGTCAGCAGCGGGAAGCACGATGTCCACCGATGCGTAGAGATCGCCATCCGGTTTGCTGGCATCGCCGGGAAGTCCCTTGCCGCGCAGGCGGAAGGAGCGGCCGGAGCTGGTCATGGCCGGCAGATTCATGTCCACGTCGCCCTGCAGTGTCGGCACGCGGACCGTGCCCCCCAGTACGGCGTCGATCAGTGGCACGCTGATCTTTGTCCGAAGGTCGCGACCCTCAACCGTGAAACGCGGATCGACCGCCACCTTGATGGTGAGCAGCACATCACCCGCCTCGCCGGCGAACGGGCTGGGGTGGCCAAGGCCCTTCAGCCGGATGACCTTGCCATCGGTGACGCTCTTGGGAACGCCGACGTCGACCTCGCGGCCCGTCGGCAGCCTGACCCGCTTTCTCGTTCCCGAGGCGATGTCCGTAAGGGTCACGGTCATCACCGCTTCGACATCCTCGCCCTTCGGATGCGCCCGCGCGCCTGCGCCCGTGCCGCCACCCCGGCGCATGGCGTCGGCGAACATGTCGCCAAAAAGGTCCGCCGGATCGAGGCCGCCCCGCGCGCTGAACGGACTGCCGCCCTGCTCGAAGCCGCCCCTGGGCCGCGCGCCGCCGCCGAATCCGTCAAATCCCTGGAACTTCGGCTTGCCGTCAGCGCCGATCTCGCCACGGTCGAACTGCGCGCGCTTGGCGGTGTCGCCGACGATCTCGTAGGCGCTGTTCAGTTCGGAGAACCGCTCCTTGGCCTTCGGATCATTGGCATTGCGGTCGGGATGGTGGAGTTTCGCCAGCCGACGGTAGGCCTTCTTGACCTCCGCCTCGCTGGCGGATTTGGCCACGCCGAGAATGGTGTAGGGATCGCGCATGGGCGCTTCAGTGCTCGTTGGACTCACATGGATCGGACGTCGCCCTAACGTGGGGCGAGTGTCGCGCGTTTGCAACAGTCCGCAGTTGCTGGCGCTCAGCCCGGCTCTTTCCAGGGCTTGAGGTCCTGGATGACCCACTGGCCGCCGGATGGCCGGCACGCCGTGCCCTGAAGCGCCTGCCGCTGCATCGCGGTCTGGACCTTGGCCAGGAAGGCGCGGCAGACATCATATTCCTTCAGGAAGGGTCCGCCGACAGGCGTGAAGCGGCCGCTCGACTTGCTCTCGGCATTGTCCCAAGCGACCGGCGAGCCGTTGCCTTGCGGATCCAAGGCCAATGCCATCGCCCCGGTCGCGCGGCGCAGATCCTCTGGGCCGAGATGGTCCGACAGCGAAGGCCCGCTGCCGACGCGCTGGGCTGGCGCGGGCAGGGAGGCTGTGGTGAGCACGGGTTCAGGGTCCTTGCTGGCCGACAGCGAAAACATCGGCAGGCTGATCGAACAGGCCGACGATAGCGCCCCTGCGATCATGGCTGGCAGGATGCGCGTTCCAAGGCGTGTGCAAACGCGTCCGAAGCACGTATAGGAAACGGCGTTGCCTGGCCCGAACACGTCAGCACTCAACTCACAAAAAAAGCCCTCAACGATTAGACAGTGGAAGCATTAATGACGGGTGACTTTACTGAAGCCGATGAGACCTTTGCCCTGTTCGAAAGCTGGATGAGCGAGGCAAAGGCGTCCGAAATCAATGATCCGAACGGCATGGCGCTGGCGAGCACGGACACGGACGGCATGCCGAACGTGCGGATGGTCCTCCTCAAAGGCTTCGATGCGCGCGGTTTCGTGTTCTACACCAATACTGAAAGCCAGAAGGGCAACGAGATCCTCGGCGCGATGAAGGCCGCGGCCCTGTTTCACTGGAAGTCGCTCAGGCGCCAGGTTCGGGTTCGCGGCCCGGTCGAGTTGGTTTCGGATGCCGAGGCGGACGCCTACTTCCAGTCCCGCCCGCGTGACAGCCGGATCGGAGCCTGGGCCAGCCAGCAGTCGCGCCCGCTGGAAAGCCGCTTCGCGCTGGAGAAGGCTGCGGCACTCTATACAGCGAGATACGCCATCGGCGATATCCCGCGGCCGGCGCACTGGACAGGCATCAGGATCATGCCCACCTATATCGAATTCTGGAAGGACGGCGCGTTTCGCCTGCATGACCGTGTCGTCTTCCGCCGTCCGGAGCCGTCGGGTGACTGGACGAAGACCCGGCTTTATCCGTAGATCAGATCTGATCCGTTACAGCAGCAGTCCTTCCTCATGCGACAGGTACCCCCGATGGCCATGCCGAAATTCGATTTCCCCAAGACAGAGGCGGGAAAGCGACCGGTCATGCTGTTGACGGGCGCCTCTCGCGGCATCGGACATGCCACGGTGATGCAGTTCGCCATGGCCGGATGGCGCATCCTGTCCTGTTCGCGCCAGGCCTTTTCCGACAAATGCCCATGGCCGTCGGGCGCCGACGACCATGTCCAGATCGATCTCGCTGACCCGGTGGATACCGAGCGGGGCATCGGCGAAATCCGCCGCCGCCTTGTGGTCGAGGGCGGCAAGCTCAACGCGCTGGTCAACAATGCCGGCATCTCGCCGAAGGGCCCGGGCGGCTCGCGGCTCGGGGCCGCCGATACCTCGTTCAATGACTGGAGCCGGGTCTTCCAGGTGAATTTCTTCGCCCCGATCATGCTCGCCCGCGGCCTGTTCCATGAGCTTAAGGCCGGGCAGGGGGCCATCGTCAATGTGACCTCGATTGCCGGCACGCAGGTGCATCCCTTCGCCGGTGCCGCCTATGCGACGTCGAAGGCTGCGCTCGCCTCGCTGACCCGCGAGATGGCGTCGGATTTCGGCCCGCACGGCATCCGGGTCAACTCGATCTCGCCTGGCGAGATCGACACCTCGATCCTCTCCCCAGGCACTGACAAGATTGTCGAGAAGCTGCCGCTGCGCCGTCTCGGCACCACCGAAGAGGTGGCCAAGGCGATCTATTTCCTCTGCACCAGCGCTTCGTCCTATGTGACCGGGGCCGAACTGCACATCAACGGCGGGCAGCACGTCTGATGAACGCCCGTCGCGCCTGTGCCGGAGGCTGACGCCATGGCCGACGGGCTCAGGGTGCTGACCTTTCCGCAACCGGCGAAAGCCGCCCGCCCGGTGCTTGCGGCCTCTGTCGCTGTGTTCAGGGCGGACGGTAAGGTCCTGCTGGCGACCCGCACCAGCCCTCCCGCCTCCGATGTCTGGTCCTTGCCGGGCGGCAAGGTCGAGTCGGGCGAGACGCTGGCGCAGGCCGCGTTGCGCGAACTGGACGAGGAAGTCGGCGTCAGCGCCCACGTCATCGGCTTCAACCGCCATGTCGAGATCATCCATCGCGATGCCGACGACAAGGTGGCGCACCATTTCGTCGTGGCATCCTTCGTGGCCGAGTGGACCGGGGGCGAGCCGCGCACCGGGCCGGAAGCTGGCGCGGTGATGTGGGCCGACCCGTTCAATCTGGGAGGTCTGGCGACCACGCGGCAACTGGGCGACGTCCTGCGCGCCGCCCATACGATCTGGCTGGCACGGTGATTCGGGGTCTCGCCCTGATCCTGTGCCTTGCCTTGCCCGCGGCGGCGACGGCCCAGCAAGGCGCATCGCGCCCGCAAGGGTCGCGCCCCCCTGCGGCACAGGAGCCCGCGCCGGCGTCCGAACCCGCCCCGACGGCCTATGAGCCGGACCTTCTGCGGCTTGCCGAGATCATCGGATCGCTCGCCTTCCTTCGCCAGCTCTGCGCCGCCCCGGAGGCGGCGCAGTGGCGGGTCAGGATGACGGATCTGATGGGAGCGGAGGGCACGACCCCAGGACGCCGCGAGCGCCTGGCTGGAGCCTACAACCGCGGCTTGCGCAGTTTCGCGCTCACCTATCGCACCTGCACCAGCGCCGCGCAGGAGGCGTCCGCGCGTCTCTCGCAGGATGGCGAGGCCGTAACGCGCCGTCTGGCCAGCCGCTATGGCGGCTAGTTATGCACAACTTCAACGATGAAATTAACCTTCCTTAAAGGGTTTTCTGGCGTGGGACGCGTGGCCGCCGTAACACTCACGAGGCTGAGTGAAATTGAAATCCCATGTCAAACCTGACCAATGACAATCCGGCCATGGCCCGGCCCGAAGACGAGGATGCCGCCGATCTGAGGCGCATCGCTGTCTCTTACGTCGATGAGGCCTTTGCGACAGGGCGGCATGAAGGGCTTGATGGCGACAGCCTCGCCCATGCAGCGCTGTTTGCTGCTTTTCGGGACCTGGTCTCGATCTATGGCGAGGACGCGACCGCCGTCTTCGCCGAAACCCTGCCGTCGAAGATCAAGGCCGGCGCCTATTCGCTCTCGACCCGGCACTGAGCCGCGCGGCATTGAGACTTCGCTGAAGTGCGGCTATGAGGCCTCACGAAATGCGACAGCCTTGGCCCCATGACAGACATCAGAACGCTTGAACACGACACGCTTGCCGCCATCGCCGCCGCAAGCGACGAAGCTTCTCTCGAAGCCGTGCGCATCGCCGCGCTGGGCAAGGCGGGGAGCATTTCGGGTCTGCTGAAGACCCTTGGCGGGATGACGCCCGACGAGCGCAAGGAGCAGGGCCCGCTCATCAACGGCCTGCGTGACCGTGTCTCGTCTGCCATGGCGCAGCGCAAGGAGGCTCTGGCCGACGCTGCGTTGAATGCGCGCCTTGCGTCCGAGCGCATCGACGTCTCGCTGCCGGTGCGCGAGGGTCCCGAAGCCCGCGGCAGGCTGCACCCGATCAGCCAGGTCATCGACGAGATCACCGCCATTTTCAGCGACATGGGTTTCTTGATCGCCGAAGGGCCAGATGTCGAGACCGACGATCTGAACTTCACAAGGCTCAACTTCCCCGAAGGCCATCCGGCGCGGGAGATGCACGACACCTTCTTCTTTGCGCCTGACAAGGACGGCAAACGCAAGCTTCTGCGCACCCACACCAGCCCGGTGCAGGTCCGCACCATGCTGGCGCAGAAGCCGCCGATCCGCGTGATCTGCCCGGGGCGCACCTATCGCTGCGATTCCGACCAGACGCATACGCCGATGTTCCATCAGGTCGAAGGCCTCGTCATCGACAAAGGCTCGCATATGGGCCACCTGAAATGGATCCTGCAGGAGTTCTGCAAGGCCTTCTTCGAGGTGCCGGACGTGAAGATGCGCTTCCGGCCATCCTTCTTCCCGTTCACCGAACCTTCGGTCGAGGTTGACATCCAGTGCTCGCGCAAGGGCGGTGAAATCCGCTTCGGCGAGGGCGAGGACTGGCTCGAAATCCTCGGCTGCGGTATGGTCCACCCCAACGTGCTGCGCAATGTCGGCATCGACCCCGATGTCTACCAGGGCTTCGCCTGGGGCATGGGCATCGACCGCATTGCCATGCTGAAATACGGCATGCCGGACCTGCGCCCCTTCTTCGAAGCCGACGTGCGCTGGCTGCAGCACTACGGCTTCCGTCCGCTCGATTTCCCGACGCTGGCGGGCGGGTTGAGTGTGTGACGGCGCAAGGCATGGCGAAAGCAGTCTACTTTGTTACGGATATTGAAGCAGACGGGCCGGACCTGTCTGCAGACTCGATGATCAGTTTTGCGACAGCGGCAGTGTCGGATGACGGGCAGATCCTGGGATCATTCACGCGGAACCTCAGACCGCGCCCGGATCGCAAACCGAATAAACATGCAATGAGTTGGTGGCGGACCCAGCCAGAAGTATACTTTGCATCGACGATTGACCCCGTTGAGCCGGCAGTTGCTGTCGAAGCCTTTGCGGGATTCGTCGAGGGGGTTGACTGCAATCGGGTGTTCGCTGCACGGGCGTTGCTCTTTGATGGCTCTTGGATTGATGAAGACCTGAAGACGTTCGTTGGCTCGCGTGTCTTTGGTGGTCCTTTTGAAGGGCGGCACGTCTTTACAGGCAACGGTCTGGATATCGAGAGTTATCTGCAGGGCCTTTTCGGATGGGATCACGTGCTCGCTGATGATTGTGACGTCCCAAGAGACGGGCTTGGAGATGTCGAGCACACCCATCGCGCCATCGATGACGCAATGGGCTATGCCCATGTGCTTGCTCGTGCGCTCAAGATTGGTCGAGCGCAGCCCGTCAGGGCCGACGATTTCCTTCGGCATTCAGACGGATTGTCTGCTTGAAGCACGACATCGCGATCTTTATCTGCAGCCGCAACCGTGAAGCGCTACTGACGCGGCTGCTGGCCGATATCGAGACCGGTTTCGCGCCGGCGCTGCAAGAAGGTGGTCTCAGTGTCTGCACCTTCGTCTATGCGCAGGCCTATGGCCGGGACGTGATCGAAAGCCTGAAGCAGCGTTTCGCAACTTTCATTGCCTCGGGTCACCTGATCATCGCCGAGCCGAGCGCGCCGCACGCCCGCATCGGAGAGGTGTTTGCCAGCGCCGTCGCGATACTGCACGCACGCGTCGACTATCGTCTGGCGATCACCATGGATGATGACAGCCTCTATCGTGCTGCGCCGGATATCGACGCGAACCTTCGGCAGGCCGCGCGTGACTTTCTCGCCCGTGATGCCCGTGCTTTCTCCATTAAACTGGGGATGGCGCGGACACTTGAATACTGGCCTTTCGTCGATCCCGCCGGGCCGATCATGCCGTTCAAGGAGAAAATGCTCTGGCTCAGCCGCGGCGTTCTGCAGGAGGCGCTGGCCTGGCCGCGGTTTGCCGATCTCGATGTCGGCGAGGATGTGGTTCTGGCGGCCATCGCCTGGCAAGGCGGGGCGGAGCGCTGTCTCGGCGTCT
>JAPLOW010000123.1 GCA_026400555.1 Hyphomicrobiales bacterium | reverse complement strand
GCGAAGGCGTCGAGCGCGTGTTCCCGCTGTATTCGCCGATGATCGACAGCATCAAGGTCATCCGCAAGGGCAAGGTGCGCCGCGCCAAGCTGTATTATCTGCGTGACCGCCGCGGCAAGTCCGCCCGCATCGCCGAGCGCGTCGAGCCCCGCAAGGAAGGCTGAGACAGCCCGAGCAACGCAGACAGACGCCGTCCTTCGGGGCGGCGTTTTTTGTTCAGGTGCGGGACTGGGGTCCCATCATCACGTCATCGAGACGCTGGCGAATAAGCTGGTTGAGATTGCCCTCGAGTTGCGGGCGAAGGTGTCGCGCGAGATCCTTCGCGCGGTCCCGCATGCCGCGGGAGTGGTAGGTCTCGGTGATCGCAGCGCGGATATCAGAGGCGGCCAGGCCGGGCGCATTGAGCTCTGTCAGAACGCCGGCTTCCCGGGCCCGGGAAGCCGTGAAACGTTGCTCCAGATGCTGCGGGAACGCGACATGCACCAGTCCAGCCGCAAGCGCCATCGCGCAGGTGTTGGCCTGGGCCGAATAGATGACCATTCGTGAGCGCTGCGCCACCAGATTGATCGGAAGCGAGGCGCGTTCGATCATCACGTGATCCGCGCGCGCCAACCGTTCGCGCACCCCGTCCGGCGCCACCGCCGCGTGAATGCGTGTTGGCAGGCCGAGTGTCTCGAGAGCTTCGACCAGATTCTCGTTCTCAAGCTCGGTGGTCGAGAAATACGCAAAAATCTCATCACCACGTGCGCCATCGAAACTGTCTGGGAGTTCAGCGATCGGCGGCAGGTTCGGCCTTTCCCGCTCCGACGCATAGGGGTCCAAAAGGTCCGGGCAACAGACGAGTTGGTCGGCGCCGGCGTATATCTCCGGCAGATGCGTGATACGCGGAATGCCAAGCGGCCCACCCGCCGCGTTGACGGCGTCCACCATCTCCTGCTCATCAAAAACACGCTCACTGAATTGCGGCAAAAGGACGGGGAATTCGGTCAGGTGCGCAGGTGGCTGGTGGTAACCGACGCCAATGCCAACCACCGGAATTCCGAGGCTGCGACCGGCCAGTTGGGCGCATGGGCTGAAGTCGCCGATCAGGAGCCCGGCTCGCTGTGCCTGGATGACATCCTGCCACCAGCGGAAGCGCTCCGACAGGATCGTCGGATCGCGGAAGCCAAGATCAGCCAGAAACTCACCGAACGTGGCTGCGGGCGCGCCGCCGCGGGCCTTGCGTTCCGTGTTGTTATAGGAATAGCCCGCGCCGAGGAACACCTCGTTGCACACGCCACTAAGTTCGTCCGCAAACTCCATCCTGTGCAGGGACGCGTCGACGAAGCGCTGAGCGGCAAGGCTTTGCGCCACCCGCTTCAACGTGAGCACATGACCGCGGCCACCGCCACATTCCCAGGCGAGCAAAACCCGCGGCATCTCAGAACAGGCACCCGCCCGATATCGGCGTTGGTCGCAGAAAACCCAACATCGCCGATGCGGTTTTCACGCCAGACCCTGCGCGTGGTCCGCCTGCTATTGATCTCAGGTAGGAGCCCCGCAGGGCCCGCAACCGCCACAGGGGCCACAGCCGCCGCCGCCGGTCGGCACGTAGTTCGGACGGGCCCGGTTGCTGCCGGTGAACATGTCGTCCCTAAGCCAGTTTGGCGGATCGTCCTCGCGGTGGCGACGGATGAGGGTCTTTTCTTTCTGGCCGAAATAGATCTTAACGCCGGCCATGACCGCCTTGTAGTCGCGCTCGCCGAGGCGGCCTTCGACGTAGCCGGTGATGGCAAGACCACCGCTGTTGGCCAGCAGGGCCTCGGTGCCGACGGCAGCGGCATGGCGCCCGCCGACGTAGCGGTGGCCGACCGAGAACTTCCAGTTGTCCGTCACGTAGTAGCTCACATCAATCATGTCGAAGAAGCGGCCGCGCCTGTTGGTGACGTCGAACACATTGAAGCCGGGAATGGCGCCAATCAGCACGTTCGCGTTCTTGTTGCCCCACTCGTAGCCGACGATGCCGCCGATGGTGAGGCGGTCGAAATAGGCGGCGCCCTCCGCGGCGGCGCGGTAGTGCGTCAGGCCCGAGAGGCGGTCATTGCGTGTGATCGAGCCGTAGGCGCCGAACAGGCCGGTTGACGGGTCGCGCCAGAACAGGTGCGCAGCGCCGCCCAGAACGCCGTCGCCGCGATGGCTGGCAGCAAGGCCATCCACCTGCAGGCCAAACGTCTGTCCGAGCGGCAGCGAGACCGACGCAAGACCACCGCCGGTGAAGTTGCGGCGGCGCAGCAGGTTGGCGACGCCATCGGTATCAGCCCAGCCGCCGAAGCCTTCGATCTTGCCGTTCACGCCGTCAACGGCAGGAAGACGGGCAAAGGTCGGTGCGATCGGCGCCATCTTGGTGCTCGGCAGGTCCGACGCTCCTGCATGCGACATCAGGAGCCCGGAAGCGATGACCGTGCTGGCCAGCAGGGATGACCGGTAAGACATGGCAAGATCCTATCCAAAACCTAAACAGATCCTTAACTGGTTCTTGGATACCGCCCGACCCTCGATTTAGCAAGCTTTGGCCGCACTTATTGTGAACGGCTCCTGAATCGCCCGCGACCTGTCACCCGATGGCAACATGGGCGCTTGTGCGGTGGCAGCGAGAGACTAGACTATCCCCGTCAGGAGCGCGTTCAGCCATGCCACCGATCACCCAGGACATCATCGATCTGTACGACCGCTTCACCCATGGCGCACTGTCGCGGCGCGACTTCATGGAGAAACTCGCAGGAATTGCCGGCGGAACCGCGGCAGCAACGGCTATCCTGCCCCTGCTGCAGAACGACTATGCCGCGGCGCAAACCATCGCGCCCAACGATCCG
The DNA here is from genome assembly GCA_026400555.1 of Hyphomicrobiales bacterium. GTDB lineage: Bacteria > Pseudomonadota > Alphaproteobacteria > Rhizobiales > Beijerinckiaceae > Allobosea. The sequence goes on along the minus strand of JAPLOW010000123.1, from coordinate 2,156 downwards.
CGCCTCGCGGTCTCGACCTTCCAGTACGAGATCGGCGACGCGATGATGCAGGGGATGATGGCGGCCCCGGCAGCGGAAGGGCGCAGGCCCGGAATTGTGGTGATCCACGAGAACCGCGGGCTCAATCCCCATATCCGCGATGTCACGCGGCGATTCGCGCTGGAGGGTTTCATCGTGCTTGGCATCGATGCGCTGACGCCCGAGGGCGGCACGCCGGCGGACGAGGACAAGGCGCGCGACATGATCGGGCAGGTGCCGCCCGACCGCGCAGCGGCGCGGATCGCGGCCGGCGTCGCTGCCCTGTCTCGCGTACAGGGCTGCAACGGCAAGGTCGGCACCGTCGGCTACTGCTGGGGCGGTGGCATGGTCAACCGCATTGCCGTGCTGAACCCGCCAGGCCTGGCAGCCGGCGTCGCCTATTACGGGTCGCAGGTTCCTGCAGAGCAGGTCGAGCGCATCAGGACGCCACTGATGCTGCACTATGCCGGCAATGACGAGCGCATCAATGCCGGCATCCCGGCCTACAAGGCCGCGCTCGAATGGGCGAAGAAGGATTTTGAAATTCACGTCTATGACGGCGCGCAGCACGCCTTCAATAATGACACAAACGCCGCCCGCTACGACAAGGTGGCGGCGGACCTCGCCCTGTCACGCACGCTGGCCTTCTTCAGGAAGCATCTGGTTTGAGGTGTTCCCTCTCCCCTGTGGGAGCCGGCCAGAGAGGGGTCGCGCCGATCTTTGACGCGAACCGCCCACCAAAATCTAACGAGGCGATGCGGACCCCTGTCCTTTATCCTCTCCCGCGAGGGGAGAGCGCGCTATGGTAGCCGTGCCTTGGCGCCAAAGGCCAGTCTGACCCCACAGAAAACGGGTCACTCGGTGTCAGAGCCCGAGCCATGACGGCAGATTACCTCAAGCTGGAACAGAACCGCTGTATCCGCTGGCAGGCGTCTTCCAGCTTGGCATCCGACGTCGCGTAGGAAATGCGGAAGTTGGGGCCAAGGCCAAAGGATGAGCCATGGACAGCCGCCACGGCTTCGGTTTCGAGCAGGCCCTGCACGAAATCATCATCCGTGTTGATCACCTTGCCACCGGGCGTCTTCTTGCCGATCAGTTCGGCGACTGACGGATAGACATAGAAGGCGCCTTCCGGCACCGGGCACTTAAGGCCCTTGGTCTGGTTCAGCATCGAGACGACCAGATCACGGCGACGCTCGAACGCCGTCTTGAACACCGGCAGGTGCTCTTGGGTGCCGTCGAGGGCCTCGACCGCGGCCCACTGACTGATGGCACTTGTGCCGGAGGTCTGCTGACCCTGAACCATGTCCATGGCGTTGATCAGGTGCTGCGGGCCGGCCGCGTAGCCGATGCGCCAGCCGGTCATGGCATAGGCCTTTGACACGCCGTTCATGGTCAACGTGCGGTCGTAGAGGTTCGGCTCGACCTCCGCAGGCGTGCAGAACTTGAAGTCGCCGTAGGTCAGGTGCTCGTACATGTCATCGGTCAGGATCCAGACATGAGGATGCTTCATGAACACATCCGTCAGCGCCTTCATCTCAGCCCAAGAGTAAGCCGCGCCCGACGGGTTCGATGGCGAATTCAGGATGACCCACTTGGTCTTCTTGGTGATGGCGCGGTCGAGGTCTTCGGGCTGAAGCTTGAAGTTTGTCGCCTGCTTGGCTTCGACGAAAACCGGTGTGCCGCCACACAGCGCGACCATCTCCGGGTAGCTGACCCAATACGGGGCAACGCAGATGACCTCGTCGCCAGGGTTCAGCGTGGCGAGCAGCGCGTTGTAGATCACATGCTTGCCACCTGTGGAGACGATGGTCTGGTTTGCCTTGTAGTCGAGACTGTTTTCGCGCTTGAACTTGCGAGCCACTGCCTCGCGCAGCTGCGGAATGCCGGAGACCGGGGTGTACTTGGTCTCACCGCGGCGGATCGCGTCGATGGCGGCGTTCTTGATGTTGTCTGGCGTGTCGAAATCTGGCTCACCGACCGACAGCGAGATCACGTCGCGGCCTGCCGCTTTCAGATCGCGCGCCTTCTGCGTGATGACGATGGTCGCGGAAGGCTTCACGCGATTGAGGCAGTCGGAAAGAAAGGCCATGGATCTCGGGCTCCGGTTGTGGGTGCGGATGCACGCGCAAAAGCGT
>JAPLOW010000242.1 GCA_026400555.1 Hyphomicrobiales bacterium | reverse complement strand
AGTGCCATTCTGCGCCAAAGCCTTTGGCCGTGAACCGTTGCGCCAGGGTGCCCGCGTCTTGTGTGGGCCCACGTTCATGGTCGATGCTCACCAGCCTGGCCTCCATGTCCACCTCGACACGCAACAGGCCGGCCTTGCCATCGGCGCGGATCTCGCGCCCTCCTGGCAAGCCGAGCCGCCAGCTCGTCGGGTCTGGCACAAGATTATAGGCGAGGACACCGCGCCCATCCGGCTCGGCGATCAGATAGGCCATGCGCCCGCGCTCGGTTTCGAGCACTGCGCCATTCTTCTCGAGCCGGCCGGTTGTGCCCTGCTGGGACCAGTTGCTGTCGCGGTCCAGCCCCGGCGGCGGCAGCAGGCTCGCACCGTTCAGCGTCCGTTTGGCAATGGCCTGAACCTGTGACCCGGGCAGGATCGGAAAATGCACGTAGACTTCCTGCACCTCGGTCGAGAACTCCGCCTCGAGGCTCTCGCCTGCGCTGACATGGCGGACACTGACGCGGTCCAGGGCTGAGCGTTTGACCTCGAGCGACCCGGAAGCCAGATGGCGCTGGAAGGCCGCAATGTCGGCAAAGCGCTCGGTGTCGGCAAATTCGACCACAAAGCCACCATAGGCCGTGCGGCCATAGCCGCGCTGGTCATACAGGCTGCGTTCCAGCGGCTCGCCGCCACTCTTGTGCATGTTGGCAATCGTCAGGGTCGGCTCCAGCTTGACGCGGGTCGTTTCGGGGGTGCCACCATAGCCGCCAAGGGCGATGACCACTGTCGCTTCATCCGCCCGGTCGAGGGCAGTCGCCGCTATGGGACGGATCCCGATGAAGGTCGGCCCATCCTGGAGCGCCACGCTGTCGCCTGTGCGCAGCGTCAGGGGCAGATCGGCAGGTGTCTTTTCCGCTCCGTTGACGAACAACCGCCAGCGCCGCTCGCTGTCCAGCATCCACAGCCCCATGACAGAACCGATGCTGGCCAGCTCGCCCTTGCCGATCTGCGGCTCCTGCAAGGACCCGCCGGTCGTCGGCGGCTTGGCAAAGACAATGGCGCGGTTGTCGTTCTGCACGGTAAACAGGCTGCCGGCCCGCGGCGGGACCCCGCCTGACGAGGTGACGAGATCGCAGATGTTCACGCATGGCCGGACATAGAGCAACCCCAGATGTTCGATGCCGGTCGCGGTTTTCCCGGTGCGCGACCATTGTCCGACAATGTCAGTCATGCCGCCATTGAGGTCATGGCTGGCCAGATATATCTCCACGCCATACATCCCCGGACCGTCCTTCCCGCACAAACGAAAAGAACAATCCTGCCAGTGGACGACTTTTACACCGCCCTACAGCGCCACAATGGCGCCGCTCCACTGGCCGGTTTTGTCACCGCCATCAACACAGGGCGCCGCGCTCGGACATCACATGCAGCGCGCCATAGATGCCATCCTGCTCGGTCAGAAAGCCGGAGACGCGGGCACGGCCGGCCGCCGCCACCATGCGCTTCAGCCCGGGATGATAGACGGTGGTGAGCATCTCCATGGTCCGCTCTAGGATGATGCGGGCCATGAGCCGGTCATAGGCCGTCGGTGCGTGATCGGCCAGCATCTTCACCGCACTCAGCGTGATCGACAGATAGTAAGGGTCGAGCATCTCCTGCAACCCGCCATCGAGCACCGTCCAGTAGCGCAGCAGCAGGCGGTCCATGCCATGCCGGCCATCTGCCATCGCCGCCTCTGACCCGATGAAGGCACCACCGAGCAGCGCGCCCATCGCTGCGGTGAAGTTGAAGTTCTGCGTGCTGCCGGTGAAATTGTAGCCGCCCCTGAAAAACGACGTCCGGCCGCGCCAGTCCCCGGTCCTCTGCCAGTACTCGCTGGCCTCGCGGCTGTGCGGAATGGACAGGGCCGCGGTTGGCAGGTCCGGCATCAGGTAAGAGCGCCAATAGGCCTTGAGGTGGTCGCGCACATGGTCCGGCACGAAGGCACCCAGTTGCAGCACGAGCTGCAGATCATCCGCGATACCCCACCCCTTCCAGTAGCGCGGGGGCGTGGCCAGGGTTTCGCGCAGGAAGGCCCGATATTTGCTCAGATCAGCGAACTGCAGATCGAACAACCAGCGTGCGTGCGAATCCCCGCCGGCACGGAGCAGATCGCCCAGATGCCGGAACTGCTGCGGCGACATCCAGTCTGGCGGTGTGTTGTAGAGCCGCCGGGCCATGGTCTGCAATGCGGCGCTTGGCAGGATATCAGCAACCCGCCGCAGCGCCGACGGCTCGAGCCGCGACGCCTCCGCCACAGGGTCAGCCGCAGGCCCTGTCACAATGCTGGCACGGGGGCTGGTTGCCTGGCGGAAGGTCACGACCAGCGCCGGCTGTTCAAACGCAAGGCCATGTCCGCCCGTGGGAATGGCCCACTCATAGATATCGCCCGGCGGCCGGTAGCGCATGTCATAGGTTTCGAGCTTGCTCAGCGCCAGGCCGTTATCCTCAAAGCGCCTGAGACGCTCTGCGATCCCCGCCGCGGCCGTGCCATTGATCAGCGCCGTCACGTCAAGACGCGCCGTCCGCTGCGTCTGCGACAGTTCCGCAGGGCCATAGATCTCGGGCCAGCGGTCCTGCGCGGGATCGGCCGCGCCGGCCTTCGCCCAGGGATGCACCAGGCGCACGCGGTAGCGCGCCGTGGGCCCGAATGTGCCATGCGCCGCCCAGGGCTGACGCAAGGCCTGTCCAACCACATGCCAGCGCGGCGGGTTTTCGGTCCAGGCCTTGATGCCGAGACCATCGCGCAGGGTATAGCCCTGGGGCCGCGTCTCATGGCGCGCATATTGAAGCGTGATCTCGGCCTTCTCGAGCTCCAGACCCGCGTTCAGCCGCGACCGGATCGCGTCGGCGGATCCGGGAAACCGGATCAACACCGTGCGGTGCACTGCGTCGACCATGGTGCCCCCGGCACCTGTCCGTTCCCAGTCGCGCCCATCGATCTGGGCCGTCTCGGCGCCGGTCAGCGTCAGCACCTCCGGTGCCTGGGCCGCGGCGTGACCGGACACAGCCATCAGCCCGATGCACGCCCAGAATCTCGTTGTCCGCACTGTCGCCATGACCCTGCCCTGTCTGCGCCACGCACCGCACAGCAGCACGCCTTCGAGTTCTAGACCGTCCGGCAGCCGGGACGAAGCGCAATCAACGGGCGACCGGAGCCTTGTCAGGCGCTTGGCCGCGATGCCCATGGCCACAGCGGCGCTACGAGCCAGACGGGCACCGCGCGGCGCAGGACATACGCCCACCTTGCGGCTCCGCTGGCCCGGCAGCCGCAGCTCCCGTTGAAGGCCTGTCGCGTTGGCTCCTTGCCTGTCGGCATGAGGTGATGGGATCACACTGCCGGGACAGCCAGCGGCAATCCGCGCGCCCGCTCAGCAACGCCACATGTCCGGCAAGGCCCGGACCGGGCCTGAACGAATGTAACGCTTCCTTAAGACTTTTCGAGGAGCCTCAAATCGAAGAGGCGGGTAAACATCATGTACGGCTGGTTTCTGTGGTGCGCCCTGTCAGGGCTCATCCTGGGTTTTCGGTCCCCAATGCAGGTTCTGATCGCCGCGGCCGCCATCGCGCTGCCGACGGGCTTTGTCTACCAGATCTGGTCCGGCTTCGATGTCGCCATGATCACGGCCATCGGTGGGGCCATGGTGCTGCAGATCAGCTTCCTGACCTCGACCCTGGTGCTGGCGATGGTCAGCCCGCGACCACTCGCACAGGGTGCGCCGGCACGGGTGCGGCCCGAGCAATAGCGATCCGCGCGCAAGCCGTCCACGACCTGGTCCGCATCGGTCATCGCCATGCCGCGGAATGGCGTGATCAGCCTGTCTCGAGGGCGCCACAGCGGGCAGCTTGCCTGTCGCCCTGTTTGAAATACAGCGGCTCTGGTGCATGAAGGGCGCGTCAATGCCGGTTGACCCGGCGGTTGGGGATGCGGTTTCTCATGGCGGCAAAATTCGGAACAAGTGGGCTCAGGGGCCTTGTCGAGGAGCTGACCGACGGAACGGCTGCGCGCCATGCTGCCGCCTTTGCAGCCCATCTGCTCGAAAGCCGGCTGATCCGGCCAGGTGATGATGTCTTCGTCGGCCAGGATCTGCGCGACTCCAGCGCCGGCCTGGCACGCCAATGCATGGGGGCCCTTGCGGCAGCCGGGCTCTCTCCCGTCGATTGCGGCGGCCTGCCGACGCCGGCCCTCGCGCTCCACGCCATCAGCCGCGGCTCGGCCTCACTGATGGTGACCGGGTCGCACATTCCGGCAGACCGCAACGGCGTCAAGTTCTATCGCCCCGACGGAGAGATCGACAAACACGATGAGGCGTGCATCGCAGAGCGCGCCACAGATGTTGCTGCGCCATCCGGCGAGAGCTTCGCACCCCACCGGAACGCGGGACACTTGGCGCGGTCCGGCTTTGTGAAACGGTATGCCGGTTGGGTGCCGCCCGGCGCGCTGCGCGGCTTGCGCCTGGGCGTTTACGAGCATAGCTCGGTCGCGCGTGACCTCTTTGCCGACATTCTGGCGCCTTCAGGTGCCGAGCTGCTCTCTCTGGGCCGCTCGGAGGCCTTCATCCCGGTCGACACCGAAGCGGTCAGCGAGGACATTCAGGCCCGTATCCGCAGCTGGGCCGCACAACACCGGCTCGATGCGGTCATCTCGGCCGATGGCGACGGCGACCGGCCGCTGCTCGCCGACGAGACCGGCGCATGCCTTCGCGGTGACCTGCTTGGCCTCGCGACTGCGGTCGAGGTCGGCGCCGACGCGGTGGTTACGCCGGTCACCAGCACATCAGCCATTGAGGCGCGGCTCGAGGCGATGGTCTTGCGCACCCGGGTCGGCTCTCCCTTCGTGATCGCGGGAATGGCCGCCGCGCAGGGCAAGGGCGCCCGGCGAGTGGTCGGCTTTGAGGCCAATGGCGGGATTCTGACCGCATCTGTCCTGACCCTCGGAACCGCAGAGCTGGCGCCCCTGCCAACCCGCGACTGCATGTTGCCCATCCTGGCCACACTCGCCATGACCCGCAGGCAAGGATTGGCGCTGTCGCAGCTCCCGGCCCATTTCCGCTTGCCCGCGTCCCTGAGCGGACTGATCCGTGCGGTCCCGACGGCGTCCAGCCAGGGCTTGATCGCGATGCTGACCGCGCGTTCCGATGTACGGACGCGGTTCTTTGAACCGTTCGGCGCGATCGCGGCCCTTGATCTGACCGACGGCCTGCGCGTCAGCCTGGAGGGGGGCCGGACCTTGCACCTGAGGCCGTCTGGCAATGCGCCCGAGCTGCGCATCTATGCCGAGGCAACAGACGCAGAAGCGGCGCAGGGCATGCTGGATGGTGCGGTCGCCCAGGCTACGCTGTGGATGCGGCCAGGCTGATCAAACCCGGTGTGACGCCCGCGCCCCACCCGCCTGCGGGGAGCGCGCCGCAGCGTCGTTTGTCTGATACCAGTCATAGGTCGATTTCAGGCCATCTTCGAGGCCGATTTTCGCCGTCCAGCCCATGGCTGTGAGTTTGGATACGTCCATCAGCTTGCGCGGCGTGCCGTCAGGCTTCGTGGTGTCGAGGACGAAGCGTCCCCGATAGCCCACGACCCTGGCGATCAGCTGCGCCAGCTCCGCGATGGTGACATCCTCTCCAACGCCGACATTGACATGCTGGGCGCCGCTGTAGTGCCGCAGCAGGTACACCAGCGCGTCCGCCAGATCATCGACATGCATGAACTCGCGCCGGGGTGTGCCCGAGCCCCACAGCACGACCTCGTCGCTGTTGCCGCGCATGGCGGCATCGACCTTGCGCATGATGGCCGGGATGACGTGACTGCTGTTTCAGGTCGAAATTGTCGTGAGGCCCGTAAAGATTGGTCGGCATCGCCGAGATGAAATCGGCGCCATGCTGCTGCCGGTAGGCCTGGCAGAGCTTGATGCCGGCGATCTTGGCGACCGCATACCACTCGTTTGTGGGCTCAAGCGGGCCTGTGAGCAGGGCGTCCTCGGTCAGGGGCTGGGCCGCCAGTTTGGGATAGATGCAGGAGGATCCCAGAAACAGCAGTTTCTGCACGCTGCCTTCAAAGGCGGCCTGGATCACATTGGCTTCGATCATCAGGTTGTCATAGAGAAAGTCCGCCGGATAGGTGGCGTTGGCCATGATGCCCCCAACCTTGGCGGCGGCGATCACCACCACATCGGGGCGTTCCTTCGACATGAAGCCGCGCACGGCGGCCTGTTCGCGCAAATCGACGGACGCGCGGTCGCTGGTCAGCACCGTGCAGGCCTCGCGTTGAAGGCGGCGGATCACGGCCCTGCCCACCATGCCGCGGTGGCCTGTGACCCAGATCCGTCGGCCGGTCAGGGAAAAGGATCCGGATTCGGCGCCGGCTTCAGCC
>JAPLOW010000084.1 GCA_026400555.1 Hyphomicrobiales bacterium | reverse complement strand
CCAGTTCGGGGTAGATGATGAGGTTCGCGCCCATGCCATGGGCCGTCTCCATCAGCGCCAGCATGCGGGCCACCACGGAGGCCTTGCTGTCGCCGCGCTGGATCGGCCCCATCTGTGCCGCCGCAACCGTAATGATCCGCGCCATGAACCCCTCCGCATGTGTCGTCCTTGCCGCGAGCAGCAGACACAAGGCCGCAGCGCTGCACAACTGCGCTCACCGCCTGTTGCCATGACGTCAGCGCGGGCCGGGCCACCCGGCGTTCCCCGTCCGCACAGGCACAGGCCCGTCCCAGGGCGACCTGGTGCTTAGCCGGCGAGCCAGCCGCCGTCCGCGCGCAGGCACGAGCCGGTGGTGAAGCTGGAATCGCTGCCGGCAAGGAACAGGACCGCCTTCGCCACCTCTTCCGGCAGGCCAAGGCGGCCGAGCGGATGGCGCGCCACCGAACGCGCCTTTGCCGCGGCGGGATCAGGGCTGCGTCCGAAGGATCGCCGCAGCAGCGGCGTGTCGATGGCGCCCGGGATCACGGCGTTGACCCGGATGCCCTCTGTAGCATGATCGACCGCAAGCGCCTGCATCAGGCTGACAACGCCGCCCTTGCTGGCGAGATAGGCGACATTGGCCCGCCCGCCGGCAAAGGCAAGCTGCGAGCCGACGAGGATGATCGAACCGGAGCGCGCTGCACGCATGGGGCCGAGCACAGCCCGGCACCACAGAAACGACCCAGTCAGGTTGGTCCGGATGACGGCATTCCAGGCCTCCAGCGTGGTGTCCGGCGTGGCTGTACCCATCGAGAAGCCTGCTGCCGCCAGAAGGACATCGACCTTGCCGAAGCGCGCCAGGATCGCGGCGAGGTGCGCCTCGACGGTCGTTTCGTCCCCGACATCGCCCTGCAAGGTCAGCACGGTCGCGCCTTCGCGTTGAAGGGCGTCACCGGCCATCGCCAGCTCGTCGGCGTTCCTGTCGATCAGCACCAGCGCGGCACCTTCCTGTGCAAACAGGGAGGCGCTTGCCAGGCCGATGCCGGATGCTCCGCCGGTGATCACGGCGATCTGGCCGGCCAGCCGGTCTTTTCCAGGTGTCATGTTGGTCGCCTTTCAGGCTGGATTGAGGGTGATGTGACAGCAGCCGCCGCCTCTGGCGTCGCTCCAGGTCGAGTTCTCGAAACCCAGCCCGGCTGCTTCGAAAAGGCCACGGTCGAAGGCGCCGGCGATCCGGCACAGGCGCGCCACCTGGCTGGGCGGCAGGCCGGCGTCCTGCCAGGCCTGCTTGAGCGGGCAGGCATGGACCCTGATCGTGAAGGCGTCGCCGGCTTTCAGCGTCTCATGCGGATAAAGGTCGCCGCCATCGGGGCTGACCGAAAGGAAGCGGCGCGCGATGGCTTCAGGTTCGGCCGGCACGCCGCTGAACAGGAGCGGCGCCACCTCGCGGCCGCGGCGTTCGCAGACCTCCGCCAGAACGGCCTCTGCTTCTGCGGGGCCGTGGCGCTCCCCCAGCACGTCGAGCAAGAGCCGGTACAGATGCGCCCGGTTGCGGAAGGCGTCTGCCAGTTCGTTGCGCAGGATCTCGGCAGATGCGGGCATCTTGTCCTCAACTGGTCTGTTTCGACAGGGCTTTTGCAAGGCCCTCACCGACAAGGCTTACGGCGAGCACGGTCACGAACAGCGCCACGCCAGGTGCGATGATGACATGTGGGGCGGTGCGCATTACCTGTCGACCCTCGGCGATCAGGGCGCCCCAGCTCGGGCGGTTCGGATCGCCCAGTCCGAGAAAGGACAAGGCCGCTTCGGAGAGCAGGGCGCCGGCGACTATCACGGCGCTGAGGGCCAGCGCCACCGTGACCGCGTTGGGAAGGACGACCGTGAGGGCAACCGGAATGCGCCCGCGGCCGAGCAGCAGCGAGCTCTCGACGAAGGCCGCCCCGCGCAGCCGCAGGACTTCGGAACGCACGACGCGCGCCGGGGCCGTCCAGGCGCTGATGGCGAGCGCCGCGATCAGGCCAGGCAAGGAGGGGCCGAGAACGGACACGACCGCGAGCGCGGCGACAAAGGAGGGCACGGTCTGCACCGCGTCGGCGAGGCGCATGATGACCTCGTCGGCGACGCCGCCGAGCATGCCGGCCACGGCGCCTGCGGCCATCCCGACCCCGAGCGCGACCGCAGCCACGCTCAGCGCCGTCATGAGGCTCGGCCGCGCGCCATGCACCACCATCGCCAGGATGTCGCGGCCCAGCCGATCGGTGCCAAGCAGGTGCGCGGGGTCGGCGAGGGGCCGCAACAGCGGCCTCGCCACGATATCGAAGGGATCGCCCGGCAGCAGCAGCGGCGCGGCCAAGGCAAGCGCTGCTGCGGCCAGAAGCAGCGACAGGCCAATCAGACCCTGGGCTGTCAGTGCGGCGCGGCCCAGCAGATCGTCACGCATCGGCGGCCCCGATGCGCGGGTCGAGACGGGCGAGCAGGAGGTCGACCAGCAGGTTGACCGCCAGAACCAGAACGGTCGCGCTCAGGATCACGCCCAGCAGCAGCGGGGTGTCGCGCCCCGCGACGGCCTCGTATGCCAGACGGCCCATGCCGGGAATGGCGAAGACGGTCTCGACCACGACGCTGCCGCCGACCAGGGTGCCGATGTTCTGCCCCGCAATCACGACTGTCGGCAGCAGGGCCGGCCGAGTCACTGCGCGCCACAGCACGGCCCCGTCGCCGACGCCGCGGGCCTGCGCCGCACGGACATGGTCGGCCTGCCAAGCCGTAATCATGCCGGCCCGCAACGTGCGAAGGTACAATGCGACGTAGCCCGCTCCGAGCGCGATGGTGGGCAGCACCAGATGCCAGCCGGTGTCCAGCACGGTGGCTGCGAGGCCCGGGGGCGCGTTCAGGCTGCGCAGGCCTGCCACCGGCAGGAGCGGCCAGGCCACGGCGAAGGCGACCACAAGGACAAGACCCAACCAGAAGTTCGGCACGGCGAGGAAGGCGAGGGCCGTCATCGACAGGCCCCGGTCCCGCCAGGAGCCGGGCCGCGCGCCGGCCAGCAGGCCGGCCAGAAGGCCGAGTCCCGCCGCGAACAGGGTCGTGCTCGCCATCAGCAGCAGGGTGTTGGGCAGTCGTTCCGCGATCACGCTGACCACGGGTCGGCTGAAGACGACCGAGCGGCCAAGATCAAGCGTGCCGAGCGAGAGCATGAAACCGGCCAGACGTTCCCACGCGGTTCCGCCGAGGCCAAGCCGGCGCCGCAGCTCGCCGGCGTCGCCGGCGTCGCCTCCGGTCTCGGCCAGATAGGCATCAACCGCATCGCCAGGGGCAAACTCGAGCAAGGCGAAAGCGGCGAGGGCAACGATCAGCAAGGTTGGTACGGCCCCTGCCAGACGCAGAACGACGATCCGCGCGCTGCGGCTCATGCCGTCCGTCCTGATCGCCGGGTCAGGATGACAGCCACGTGTCCGCCCAGTGCGAGGTCGCCCAGCGCGGGTTGTTGGCCACATTCATCACCGAGCGCCGCGCGACCGTGATGAAGGTGAATTCCGCGACATGGATGAGCGGCAGCTCCGTTCCGGCCAGTTTCTGGAAGGACTTGTACAGCGCCGTGCGTTCGGCCGTGTCGATCGTGCCGGCCGCACGCCGGATAAGCCCGTCCATTTCCGCGCTGGCATAGCCGTACTGGTTGGCGAAGGGCACGCCGGCCAGCAGTCCGCTCTCGTACAGGATCGTGGTCGAGATGGCCGGATCGTTGCGGTAGACCGGCGAGCCGATGGCAAGATCGAAGGCATGGTCGGTGTAGACCGCGCGCAGGTGGGCCGGAGCGTCGTTGTTGACGATCTGCGCATCGATGCCGACGGCGCGCAGCGCCTGCCTGAGATAGTCGCCGAACTGGCGCGTCTGCTCGAACCATGGCGCCGGCAGCAGGCGCAGCGAAAAGCGCATGCCATTGGCGCCGCGCGGCAGCCCCGCTTCGTCCAGCAAGGCTT
>JAPLOW010000033.1 GCA_026400555.1 Hyphomicrobiales bacterium | reverse complement strand
TGACGGCGAGACGATGGTCGGCGTTGAGGCGCTGGTCCGCTGGAACCACGCCGATCAGGGCGTCATCTCTCCCGCGGTGTTTGTGCCGATTGCCGAAGACTCCGGCTTGATCCACCAGCTGAGCGACTTCGTCCTGCAGACCGCCTTGCAAGACGCGGCACAGTGGCCCAACCTCAACCTCGCCATCAACCTCTCCCCGGTCCAGTTCCGCCGCAAGGACACGGTGTCGACCATCCTGAAACATGTCACTGACAGCGGGATCGATCCACATCGGATCGAAATCGAGGTGACGGAAGGCGTGCTTGTCGAGGATGTCGAAGGAGCCATCCATATCCTCAAGCAATTCCGCGAGGCGGGCATGCACGTCGCACTCGACGACTTCGGCACCGGCTACTCCTCGTTGAGCTATCTGCGCCGCTTCCCGTTCGACAAGCTCAAGGTCGACCAGAGTTTCGTCCGCAATCTGGGTGGCGGCCCCGGCTCCGCGGCGATCATCCACGCCGTTGTCTCGCTTGGTCGCGCGATGGGTCTGATCGTCCACGCCGAAGGCATCGAGACCCTTGAGCACCACATCTTCCTGCGTGCCTCGGGCTGTCATCATCTTCAGGGTTTCTATTTTGCAAGGCCGATGTCGGCCGATGGGATCAGCGCGATGGCGGCCAAGCAGCTCGGCATGGTCCGGCCCTATCCGCGCATCTGGGCCTGAGCGGGACTGGTGTTCGCCTGCCTGCGGGATGTATCATCCGCGCATGTGTGGACGCTATGCCCTGATCCTGCCGCCCGAGGCGGTCCGCGGCTTCTTTGGTCATGCCGAGAGGCCGAATTTCCCGCCGCGCTACAACATCGCCCCGACGCAGCCGGTGCCGGTCGTCCGGGCTCTGGACGGGGTGCGGCGCTTTGACCTGATGCGCTGGGGCTTCGTGCCCGGCTGGGTCAAGGACCTGAAGGATTTTCCGCTCGTCATCAACGTGCGGTCCGAAACGGCCCGCGAGAAGCCATCCTTCCGTGCCGCGTTCATGCGCCGGCGCTGTCTGATGCCGGCGGACGGCTTTTATGAGTGGCACCGTGTCGGCGCCGAAAACCGCCCTTATCTGTTCCGCCGGCCCGACCATGGCCCATTCGCCTTCGCCGCCCTGTGGGAGACATGGCATTCCGCCGACGGTTCCGAAATCGACACGGTCGCGCTGCTCAACACCCATGCCAACGGGCTGATGAGCGCCGTCCATCACCGCTGCCCGGTCATCCTTGAGCCCGCGCTGTTCGATCGTTGGCTCGACCCCGCCACCAGCACTGATGACGCGTTCGCGATGATGCAGACGCCGGCGGACGATCTGCTTGAGATGATTCGGATCACGCCGCTGGTGAACAAGGTGGTCCATGACGGCCCCGAGGTCCAGCAAGCCTGGCGTGATGGCGATGAACCGCGCCCAACCGCCGAGAAACCGTCCAAGCCGGTCCGGACAAGGTGCCGCGGCGGCAATGCGGGCGGCGGGCAGGGCTCTTTGTTCTGATGCGGCAGGGCTGATCAGACGTGTGGCGTCTTCGGGCCCCAGGGCCCGCGCGACTCGACGATCGAGGGCAGGTCGGGGCGCTCGGAAACCTGCTGGAGTTTCGCCGGTAAGCGCCCACCGGCGGTGTTGATGAGCGCCTGGACCCGCTTGTTGATTGACGGATGGGTCGAAAACAGGTCGGACATGTCGTCGGGATCGTTTTCGACGCACATGTCCATGATCCCGGACGGCACACCTTCGATGTCGGCGCGGCCCGAAATCTTCAGCAGCGCCGAGATCATGGCATCCGGATTCTTGGTCAACTCCACCGCCCCGGCATCGGCGAGATACTCCCGTGACCGCGACAGGGAAAAGCGGATGACCGAAGCGAGAACGCCGGCCACGGCCATGATCACGATCCCGGCGATGATCGCGATGGCCGCGCCCTTGTTGTCCGACGAGTCGCGCGATGACGAGCCGGAGAACCGCATCGAGCGGAACATGACCTCACTCAGGAAGGAGAGCACGCCGGCAATCACCACGGCGATCACCATCAGCTTCACATCGCCGTTGCGGATATGGGTCAGCTCATGCGCCAGCACCGCCTCGACCTCGGCCTCGGAGAGGTTCTCGATCAAGCCACGCGTCACGGTGACGGTATACTGCTTCTCGTTCACGCCTGAGGCGAAGGCGTTGAGCGCCTGATCCTCGATGATCATCAGCTTGGGCATCGGAATGCCGCGCGAGATGCACAGGTTTTCCAGCAGTTCATACAGCCGCTGGGCCTCGCCGCGCTCAAGTCCCTTGGCGCCCGTCACGGCGCCGATCATCGCCACATTGATGCGGTAACCGATGAAAATCCAGACAATTACGCCCAGGGTGATGAAGGGAAAGGCGCCGACAAAGCGCGAGGCCGCGTAGCTGAACGGTTCCGCGCCACGCGGCAACCCGAGAAATCCTGTCGCCGCGAGGATGGCGCCGTAGCTTGCGAGGTAGGCAAGCACGAACAGCCCCGCCAGCAACATCCGCGAGCGGAACACGTTGTTGCGGATATGGGTGTAGAGGCCGAACGCCTCGCCAATCATGGAAGGCCCCCTGCCGGGCTCGGGTTCAGAACTTCACCGTCGGGGCGATGCTGGTCTGCGCACGGGTTTCCTCGCCAAGATCGAAGAAGGTGCGTGGCAGGAAGCCGAATTTCGAGGCGAAGAACACCGAGGGCACCGACTCGATCTGTGCGTTGTATTCCCCGACCGCATTGTTGAAGAAGCGCCTCGCGGCCGACAGCTTGTCCTCGACGCTGCCGAGATCCTCCTGCAGTTTCAAGAAGTTTGTATTGGCCTTCAGGTCCGGATAGGCCTCCGCCAGCGCCATCAGCCGCCCGACGGCGCCGTTGAGGACCTGCTCGGCCTTCGCCTGTGCCTCTGGGCCATGCGCGGCCACAGCGCCGTTGCGGGCCTGGATCACAGCGTCGAATGTCTCTTTCTCCTGGGTCGCATAGCCTTTGACCGTCTCCACGAGATTGGGGATCAGGTCGTGCCGCTGCTTGAGCTGCACGTCGATGTCGGCGAACGCCTGATCGGCGCGGCGCCTGAGCGACACCATGGTGTTGTAGGCCGTGACCAGAAAGATCGCGACGGCCGCGATGAGCCCAAGAACAATCCAGCCTGACATCTTGACCCCCTTGCAGGAAAACGGCTTGCCCGGCGTCTCGCGCCGGCAGCGGCCTGAATATGACCCTCAGCGCCCCCGACTGCAAGGAGGCAGACGGAATTGTGTTGGCAGCACACGCTATGTCCGGTTCAGGTAGCACACGATGTGTCCGGTAGCGTTTGGCCCAAAGTGAGGGTCGAGGATGCGCCGGTCAGAAGTCCTACAGGGGGTTCGTGTGATCAAGTTCACGAGCATATTGAGCCGCTGTGAGGTGGCGGAGCTGAATCAGATGGACGCCGCGGAGCTGCTGGGGATCGACGAGCGGACATTTCTGCGATGGCGACAGCGGTTCGAGGATGATGGCGAAGCCGGGCTTTTGGACCGGCGGCTTGGCAAATCGTCGGGCAAGCGGGTTCCAGCCGACCGGGAGCACGAGGGGGAGGCGTTGTATCGCGAGCGCTACAAGGGCTTCACGGCCAAACACTTTCACGAACAGCTGGTGGCTCGCCATAATTTTGCCTGGGGCTACACGTGGACGAAGACGTTCCTGCATTCGAAGGGGCTTCTGGAGAAGGCCGAGCGTCGGGGCGCGCATCGGCGCAAGCGGCCGCGCCGGCCGATGCCGGGGATGCTGCTGCACCAGGACGGGTCGCGCCATGTCTGGCTGAGGGGCCTTGCGGCGATGGATCTGATCGTGACGATGGACGACGCGACGAGCGAGATTTGTTCGGCGTTTGTGTGCGAGGAGAAGGGCATGGCCTCGACGTTTCGGGCCTTGCGCGACGTCTTCGCCAAGCACGGGCTGCCCTTGAGCCTCTACACCGACCGGGGCTCGCATTATTTCCACCCAGAGGAGGCGGGAGGGTCCGTCGACCGCAAGCGGCTGACGCAGGTTGGACGGGCGCTGGAGCGGTTGGGCGTTGAGCACATCGCGGCCTATTCGCCGCAGGCACGGGGCCGTTCGGAGCGACTGTTCCAGACCTTGCAGGACCGTCTGGTCAAGGAGCTGGCGCTCAACGGAACCGAAACGGTGGAGGCAGCCAACGCCTTCTTGCGCGATATCTATGTCCCCGCCCATGATGCCCGGTTAGCGACTGCCCCTGAGCGGCCCGGAACGGCGTTCGTGGGAATCCCCGGCGTCGATCTCGACGAGGTGATTTGCGTGCAGGAGGAGCGTCAGGTCGGCAACGACAATTGCCTTTCCTACAACCGTCTGAAGCTGCAAATCCCGGAAAGCCCGCTGCGGCCTCACTTCGTCAAACGACAGGAGGCAGACGGAATTGCCGGTGGCGGTGCAGGCTCACCTCATTGCCAGATCGACGAATCCGCCGGCCGGCCGGTGGTCAACGCTGATCCTCGCGCGGCTGCAGGTCGGCCAGGAAGTCGATCGCCTGACCAACGGCGAAGTCCACGAAAGCCTTTGCCAAAGGTGCACGCGCGAGACCCGCAGACTGCACAAGGATCACATCGCTGCTCAGGCGCGGCACGAAGGGCAGCATCGCCAGGCGCCTGTCGGCCGCCAGTTGCGGCCCGGGCGTTGGCACAACCGTGACGGCCCCGAGCGCGGCGACCAACTCGCAGGCCGCAGCCGTGGTCCGCACGTCGAAACGCCGGTCGAAGCTGACCCCGGCCTGCGCCAGGGCCCGGTCGAGATCCCCCCGGAAACCGGAGTCGGTCATGTACGAGATGAAGGTTTCGCCGGCCAGATCCTCGGGCCGGACCGGCTCTCCGCGGCGGGCCAGGGCGTGGTCGGCCGGCAGCACGCAGGCGGCCTTGGTCTGACCGATGCGGCGGATCTCGAAGCTGCGTCCGGACATGATCTCGAATGTCACGCCGATGTCGCATTGCCGGATGGTCAGCCAGTCTAGGGCGTTCAGCGTCGCCACCACCTCGATCGACAGAGAGGCGGTGGGATACAGTTTCGCGAAAGGTGCAAGCAGGCGGCTGCTGATGATCGGCAGGAGACTGGGAACCACAGCCAGTCTGAGCTGTCCTTCGCCATGCTCGCGCAAGGCTTCCGCGATGACTTCGAGGTGCTTCAGCCCGAGAAAGGCACGCTCGACCTCGGCTTGCAGCGTCCGGGCGCGGATCGTCGGCACGAGCTGCCGCGACGTGCGCGCGAACAGAGCAAATCCGATGCTGCCTTCGAGATCGGCGATCATCCGGCTGATCGCAGGCTGGCTGACGCCCAGGTGAGCCGCGGCCCGCGTGACCGAGCCGACCGTCATGACCGCCTGAAAGGCTTCGATCTGCTTCAGCGTCAGGGCCATGACGGCTCACATTGATGACGACCGTGAAAACATAATATTCAAGTATGAATTGTCAATTTCATAACGCTGTCTATTATGATCGGGCCGGACCCGGAAGCCATGCAGCGCTATTCCTTTTTCAGCCTCGCCCGAAACGCGCTCTCCCAGCATGAAGGCTGGCAAAGGGCGTGGCGCAGCCCGCCGCTCAAGCCGGATTATGACGTGGTCATTGTTGGCGCGGGCGGGCACGGCCTGTCCACGGCCTACCACCTGGCGAAGGAGCACGGCGTCAGCAACGTTGCGGTGATCGAGAAGGGTTGGCTTGGCGGCGGCAACACCGCGCGCAACACCCACACCATCCGCTCGAACTATCTGCGCGATGTCAGCATCCGCTTCCACGACGTGTCCGTGAAGCTCTACGAGCAGCTTTCGCGGGAGCTGAACTACAACATCCTGTTCAGCCAGCGCAGCATGATCGACCTGATCCAGAGCTGGGGCAAGATGCGCGATCTGCGCCGCCGGTCCCTGGCCATGGCGCTGCATGGCCCCGCCTATCAGTTGATCACCGTCGATGAGCTGAAGCGCCGCATTCCGGCCATGGGCGACCTGTCGGATGTGCGGTTGCCGCCCTTGGGCGGCATGCTGCATCCGGAAGGCGCCATGGCGCGCCATGACGCAGTGGCGTGGTCCTATGCCAGGGCGGCCGATGCACGCGGCGTCGAGATCCACCAGCACACCGAGGTCACCGGCTTCACCTTCGCTGCAAACGGGGCCGTCACCGGCGTCGAGACCAATCGCGGGGTCGTGCGGGCCGGGAAGGTGGCCTTGGCGACAGCCGGCAACACCAGCCATGTCATCGCGAAGGCTGGCCTCAACCTGCCGCTGGTGACGCGCAACCTGCAGGCCTTTGTCTCAGAGCCCGTGAAGCCGATCATCGACGTGATCGTCAACTGCCCGGATGTCGGCCTTTACGTGATGCAGTCAGACAAGGGCGAACTGGTCATCGGCGGCGGCACAGACCCGATCCCATCTTACCGCCAGGGCTGCCATTTCGCCACCTTCGAGGACGTCGTCGCCTCGCTTGTCGAACTGTTCCCGCGCTTCAGGAACCTGAAGATGCTGCGCCAGTGGGGCGGGGCCATCGAGTTCGCCTATGACGCGAGCCCGATCATCTCGGCCACCGACATCCCGGGCCTGCATGTCAGCACCGGCTGGTATGGCGGCTTCAAGTCGATTCCGGTCGGCGGTCTCACCTATGCGCACCTGATCGCCACCGGCCAGCCGCACCCGCTGGCCGGGTCGTTCGGCCTCGACCGCTTCAGGGGTCTGCGCTTCCTGCTGGAGGCCGGCACCGTTGCGCAACGCTGAAGGAGCCCTGCGATGCTGATGTTGGCCTGCCCCTGGTGTGGTGAACGGCCCGAAGGCGAGTTCATCTGTCTGGGCGAAGCGGTGCGCCCGCGTCCGCTGGACCCGTCCGCGCTCGGCGACGCGGAATGGGCGGCGTATGTCAGCGACCGCCGGAACATCCGCGGCCGGCATGATGAACGCTGGTGGCATGTGCGCGGCTGCAACACCATCTTCACGATTGGCCGCGACACCGTCACCCATCAGGTGTTTGCCGGGACGCAGGATGAGGCTGCCCCATGACGGCCATACGCCTGTCCAGCGGTGGCGTGATCGACCGGACACGGCCCCTGTCCTTCAGTTTCGACGGTCTGTCTCTTGGCGGCTTCGCCGGCGACACGCTGGCGTCCGCCCTCCTGGCCAACGACGTCATGCTGGTCGGGCGCAGCTTCAAGCTGCATCGTCCGCGCGGCCTGTTCGGCGCCGGTTACGATGACCCGGGCAGCATGGTCGAGCGGCTTGGGCCAAGGCCTGCCACCAACCAGCTTGCCACGACCACGATGCTCGAAGAGGGCGGCGTCTATCGCAGCGTGAGCACATGGCCGAGCGCGCGGCGCGATGTCGGCGCCGTGGTGCAGCTGTTCGCGCGGCTGCTGCCGGCCGGCTTCTACTACAAGACCTTCATGTGGCCGACCTGGCATCTCTTCGAGCCCTTCATCCGCGGCGCTGCCGGGCTGGGCCGGGTGCCCGGCGTTGATGCGTGGGAGCCCGTCGGCGAAAGCCGTTTTGGATCCTGCGACCTCCTCGTGGTTGGCGCGGGGCCAGCAGGGCTTGCTGCGGCGCTGGTGGCGGGACGGTCCGGCGCCAGCGTGATCCTCGTCGATGATGGCGCGGCGCCCGGCGGACGCTTGCCCGGCGACGGAGGCGACCCGGAGGGCTGGACGTCAGCGTGCTGGCGGGAACTGGCCACGCTGCCAAAGGTGCGGCTTTTGCCGGCGGCGACGGCCTGGGGTTACCACGAGCACAATCTCGTCTCGGTCCTGGAGCGGGCGCCGCGCGGTGCCCCCGGACTTGATCTGCGCAACTGGAAGATCAGGGCGAGGCAGGTGATCGTCGCGGCCGGCGCTTTTGAAAGGCCGATCCCTTTTGCCGACAGCGACCGGCCTGGCGTGATGCTGGCCTCGGCGGTACGGACCTGGCTCGGCCGCTTTGCCGTGAGGCCGGGTGGGCAGGCTGTGGTCTTCACCAACAACGCGTCCGCCTATGGCACGGCGCTCGCGCTGGCGGACGCTGGCGCGGCCGTCACGCTCGTCGATGCGCGCACGGAGCCCGAGCCGCAAGCGGTTGCGGCCCTCGCTTCTGCAGGTGTCACGTTGGCCAGAGCGTCGCTTGTGACGAAAGCCCATGGCCGCAGCCGTGTCGAGGCGGTCGATGTGATCGACGACGGCGGGCAGGTGCGGCGGCTGCCCTGCGATCTTGTCGCTGTGTCGGGCGGCTGGAACCCGGCCTTTCATCTGGCCTCGCAGACGCGCCAGGCCCGGTCTATCTGGCATGACGAGCTTGCGACCTTCGTTGCGGATCATGGCCCGGCCAGCTTCCGCCTGGCCGGCGCTGCGCGAGCCGAGTTCGAACCGGTTTCGTGCGCCCTTGACGGCGCGCTGGCGGCTGGCGAGGCGCTTGCCACGCTGGGATTGCGTGCGCACGCATTCGAGACGCCGCATCTGAGCGAGCCGTTTGTCGCGCGGCGGGTCGAGCCCGTCTGGTTCGTGCCGCCCCGCAGGAAGGCCGACAAGGTTTTCGTCGACCTCGCTGGCGACGTGACCACCGATGATGTGGGCCTCGCCCTGCGTGAGGGTTTCGATTCCATGGAATTGCTGAAGCGCTACACCACCGCCGGGATGGGCGTGGATCAGGGCAAGTCGGGCAATGTCAACGTGATCGGCATCGTCGGAGCGCTCACCGGCGCAACCACGCAGACCGTGGGGACCACGACGTTCAGGCCACCCTTCGTTCCGGTCGAATTCGGCGCGATCGCCGGGCAGCGCAACAAGGCGAGGCTCTATCCCTGGCGGCACACGCCGCTGACGGACTGGCACATCGCCCGTGGCGCAGTCATGTACGAGGCGGGCCTGCGCTGGCAGAGGCCGGGCTACTATCCGTTGCCGGGCGAGAATTGGTCGGCGGCGGCTGCACGCGAGGCCCGCGCCGTGCGTCAAGCGGCCGGCGTCTATGACGGCACGCCCCTCGGCAAGTTCCAGCTCAAGGGTCGTGATGTGCCAAGGCTGCTGGACCTGCTCTACATCAGCGATTTCAGCAAGCTTGGCCCGCGCCGGGGCAAGTATGGCGTGATGCTGTCCGATGACGGCCTGATCATGGATGACGGCGTCGTCTTCCGCCTCGATGAGCAGCGCTGGTTGCTGCACAGTTCCACCGGAGCCGCCGACCGTGTCCATCAGCACATCGAGCAGGTCCTCCAGGTTCACCACCCGGAGTGGCAGGTGAGCCTTATTCCGGTCACCTCGCAATGGGCCAATGCCACCCTGTGCGGGCCGATGGCGCGCGAGGTCCTTGCGGCGCTGCAGCCCGACTTCGACATTACGCGCGAGGCCCTGCCCTTCATGGGGATGGCCGAGGGCATGATCGGCGACATCCCCGTGCGCCTGTTCCGGGTCAGCTGGACAGGCGAGGCCAGCTTCGAGCTCAACACGCCCGCGCGCCACGCCGCTGCGCTGTGGGACAAGATTATGGCGGCCGGCGCAGCCTTCGGCATCACGCCGGTCGGCTCCGAGGCCAATCATATCCTGCGGGTGGAAGCCGGCTACATCTCCACGGGCCATGAGGTCGACGGTACATCCGATGCCTTTGACCTCGGGCTCGGGCCTCTGGTCTCGCGCACCAAACCTGATTTCATCGGCAAGCGGTCGATGGAACTGCGCCGCCGCGTGGACCCGGAGCGCTTCGAACTTGTTGGACTGTTACCGACAGAGCCGTCGAGGCGTGTGCCGGAAGGCGCGCCGATCACGCCTGCCGGCGACCGGGTGGATCAGGAGGGCTTCGTCTCCGCCTGCGTCTCCAGCGTGGTCCATGACCGGATCATCGCTCTGGGTCTTCTTCGCAATGGCCGCAGCCGCATGGGGGAAACCGTCCACGCTCGCGTGCGCGACGAGGTCATTCCCATGACCGTCGTCGACCCTGTGTTCCACGATGCTGACCGCGCGCGGGTGAAGTCATGACCCAACGATACGCCGTGACCGTCGTGACAGTCCCCATGCTGGCCATATTCGAGGCGCGCGGGCGCGAAGCAGGCCTGGCCGCCGGCCTCGCCGCGGCGTGCCTTCCGCTTCCCGCTCCCGGCGGGATTCTGGCTGTTCAGCCCGATGGGTGTGCCGTGCTGCGCGCCGGCCCGCGCCGCGTTGTGATCATGGCCGACATGACCATGGAGGCAGAACTCGGCAGCGCGCTGGCGCGCGGTTTCGCCGCGTGTCCGGATGCCGATGTCGCGCTGGTCTCCGACATGTTCTGCGTATTCGACCTGACCGGTCCGGGCGCTGAGGATGTTCTCGCGCAGGGCGCGCCGCTGGATCTGTCCGAAGCGGCTTTGCCGGCGGGACATGGCTCCGGCACCGAGCTGTGGGGAACGACGGTAATCCTGATTCGGATCGCCAGGCCTGAAGCGGGTTTTCGGATCGTCGTAGAGCGCTCCTTTAAGGGCTTCATCGAGGATTGGCTGGCGGTCGCATCGGGCAGCGGCTCGGCGCGGCGACCAGGCGTCATGACGGCGCCGCCGCCGTCCTGGCAGCCGTCGTGATCAGCGATCCGGGCTTCTATCTGGCGGCAGTTCCTGCCGTCATCCTGCTTGGTCTTGCCAAGGGCGGTTTTGCCGGCCTTGCCATCATCGCGATGAGCATCCTGTCGCTGGCGATCAACCCGGTCCGCGCCGCAGCCATCGTGCTGCCCATCCTGCTGGTCCAGGATGCGGTCAGCCTCTGGGCCTATCGCCGCAGCTATGATCGTCAGGCTCTCGGCGTGCTGCTGCCCGGCGCCTGTGCCGGGATCGTCATCGGCGCGGCGACGGCGGCCTATGTCTCGGAAGCCTCCGTGCGGGTGGTGATCGGTAGCATCGCGGTCTTGTTTGCCGGCAACTACTTCCTTGGCTTTGCCAACAGGCTGGCCCGGTCCAGCTTCGCTACCGGCCGCCATGCGGGCTGGTTCTGGGGTGCGGTTTCAGGATTCACAAGCCTTGTCAGCCATGCGGGCGGCCCGCCCTATCAGGTCTGGATGCTGTCGCGCCGCCTTGACCGCGACATGATGGTGGGGACGACCACGTGGTATTTCGCGCTCGTCAACCTGATCAAGATGCCGTTCTTCCTG
This sequence comes from Hyphomicrobiales bacterium, assembly GCA_026400555.1. Lineage (GTDB taxonomy): Bacteria > Pseudomonadota > Alphaproteobacteria > Rhizobiales > Beijerinckiaceae > Allobosea. The sequence continues at coordinate 4,713 of JAPLOW010000033.1, read as the reverse complement.
GGGCTCGGCCAACTCGACAGGCAGGCGCTGATGACGGCGCTCGTGCTGGCGCCTCTGGCAATTGTCTCGACCATGGCGGGCATCTGGCTGGTGCGCCGCATTCCGGTCGAGCGCTTCTATGGCATCATCTACGCGCTGCTGCTGCTGGTTGGCCTGAAACTCAGCTTTGACGGCCTGTCCGCCATGCTGCGCTAGAACAACCTGTTCAGGCTTGGGCGCCGATCTTGTGAGCACGCAATACACCGACTTATGATGATCGAACACCGTTCTGCATTGGCGTGAATTCCACTTTGACGCGGCATGATCAGGCGAAATCAAGGACCACCCCACCATGACCATGACGGCGATCGACATGCATTCGCACTATTATGGCGGGCTGGTCGATGATCTGTTGTTGCGCCCCGACCGCCCCAATGTCTCGCGCAACGGCGACGGCAGGCTGGTGCTGAACGCCATGACCGCCTCGACCGTGATGATGGAGGGTTACACCGACCTCTCCGCGCGGCTCGCCTACATGGATGCGAAGCTGATCGCCACGCAGCTCCTGACCTTTCCGGGCGCGCTCGGCGTCGATGTCATGCCTGCCGCCCAGGTCGGCAAGGCCATCTTGCGCTACAACGACCACCTCGCGGCAATCTGCAACGCATCGAAAGGGCGCTTCGCAGGGCTTGCCGGCCTGCCGCTGGCCGACATGGCCTGGGCAGCGCGCGAGATGGGCCGCATCCGCCATGAGCTTCATCTGCCGGGCGCGATCCTGCCGGGCAACTATTTTCTGTCGCTCGACGCAGTCCGTGAACTCACGCCCGTTTTCGAGGCGGCCAATGCGCGCGGCGCGCTGCTCATGATCCATCCCGGGCTGATGCCCGGCGAGACGCCGCCGGCGCCCTATGCCGACACATCCGTCTATCGTGCTTCGGTCCTCAACCTGCAGGCCTCCCTGTCCCATATGGGCATGACCGTGCTGTCAGGCGCTCTCGCCGAGACCTACCCCAACATCACGTTCCAGCTCGTCAACCTCGGCGGCACGCTCCCTTTTGTGCTGGAGCGGCTGGAGGCTGTGGCGCTATCGCGGCCGCCCCATACGGCTTTCCCGAAAGAGACCTTGCGGGGGATGGTCTATGACTGCGCCTCGCTCGGTTCGCGCGCGCTCGAACTGGCAGTGCGCGTGTTCGGGGCGGACCGGATCATGCTTGGGACGGATTACCCCATCTTCACACCGGATCAGGTGCGCGACACGGTCGACGCCGCGGACCTGACTGATCGCGACAGGGCCTTGATCCTGCACGGCACCGCGCGCGCCGTCCTTGAGCGGCTTACAGGCTGAGGCCCGGAAACACGGCAGAGCGCCGGCCTGTGGGCTCCGGGGTCAGTGCGACAGGATCTGGCTGAGGAACAGCTGCGTGCGCTCCGAAGCTGGCGCAGCGAAGAACCGGTCCGGCGGCGCCGTCTCGACGATCCGGCCGTGGTCCATGAACACCATCTTGTCCGCAACCTTGCGGGCGAAGCCCATCTCATGGGTGACGCAAATCATCGTCATGCCCGACTGTGCCAGATCGATCATCACATCGAGAACCTCCTTGATCATTTCCGGATCAAGCGCCGAGGTGGGTTCGTCGAAGAGCATCACCTTGGGCTCCATACAGAGCGAGCGGGCGATGGCCACGCGCTGCTGCTGCCCGCCCGAAAGCTGGGCGGGATACTTGGCGGCCTGCTCGGGAATGCGCACCCGCGCGAGATAGTGCATCGCCCGCTCGCGCGCTTCGGCCTTCGGCGTGCCGCGAGCGCGGCGCTGGGCCAGGACACAATTGTCGAGCACGCTGAGATGCGGAAACAGGTTGAACTGCTGAAAGACCATCCCAACTTCGCGCCGGATCGCCGCCACGTTGCGCATATCCTCATCCAGCGTGATGCCATCGACGACGATCTGTCCCTCGTCATGCTCCTCAAGCCGGTTGATGCAGCGGATCAGGGTGGACTTGCCCGAGCCGGACGGGCCGCAGACCACCACACGCTGGCCGGCATGTATCTCGAGATCGATGTCCTTCAGCACATGGAATGTGCCAAACCACTTGTTGACGCCGCTGAGTGCGATCATCGGCTGCCCATCCCTGCTCATGCGCCGAGAAACTCCTGATCTGTGATGGGGTGGCCTGTGTGGCAAAGATAGTCGCCGCGCCGGACCATCGGCATGGTGCGGACGCATAGCACCCTGCCGGCCGCCCTGAACGGGATGGGAACCGGCGCGCGGGACAAGTCATCCATCGGCCAGATTTGCCCGGCAACCTCCCCGGCCGCCACCTCGGCGTCGAGGCCCGCGGCAGCTTCGAACAGGCCGTCAATGGGCGCCATGACGAAGGCCTCGGCGGAGGCGGTGTGATAGAGGTTGGTCTGTGTGGGCTGGCTCGGCCCCGCCAGGACACCGGCGTGGCGCAGCAGATTGCGCGTGCCGTTCCAGCCGATCTCCGCGGCGGTGCGGCTGAACAAGGCCCCGCCGCCCAGTTCGGTTGCCACCATGACGACGCCGTGCCGCTCGCAGGCGGCGCTGAGCGAGCCGCCCGACGAGGTGGCCATCACCACGGCCGAGACAGGCGCGCCGAAGGCATTCGCCGCCGCAAGCTTGCGCGCACGGAAGGCGGGCTCGCCCATGCCGTAGACATATCCGCAGGGCGTGAAAACGGACTTCGTGCCACCCGAGTGCAGGTCGATCGCGTAGTGAGCCTGCGGCAGGATGATGCGTTCGATGAAATCGGCGATCATCGCCGTCGGCCCGGATGTGGCGTGGCCGGGAAAGGCCCGGTTCATGTTCTGGTGGTCAATCGGCGAGGTCCGCGTGCGTGCCTCGACGGCGGGCCAGTTCACGCCCGGCATGATGATGAGGCGGCCCGGCACATCGGCGGGCGCGATCTCGGCCAGCAGCTTGCGCGCGATGACAAGGCCCTCGTACTCGTCGCCGTGTACGCCGGCAGTGACCAGGGCCGTGGGGCCATCGCCGCCGCGAATGACCGCGACCGGAACCGGGATGACGCCATAGGCGCGCTCGTTGTCAGACCATGACAGGCGCAGATGGCCGATGCGCTTGCCCGGCGCGTCAAGGTCAATGCTGCAGGCGACGGCAGGAGGCGTCATCTCAGCCCCGGACCCGTATGGCGTCGCGCTCGAGCTTGCCGAACAGCGCCGATAGGCTCCAGCAGATCAGGAAATAGATCAGGCCGACGAAGAGCAGCACCTCGAAGACGCGCTGCGTCGAGATCTGGATGTCCTGCGCCACGAAAGTCAGTTCCTGAACCGAGACCAAAGAGACCAGGGACGAGTCCTTGATCATCTGGATGAACTGGTTCGAAAGCGGCGGAAGCACGTTGCGCAAGGCCTGCGGAAAGACGATGTCGCGGAGGACCTGGAACGGTGTCAGGCCGAGGCTGTTGCCGGCCTCGATCTGGGCGCGGGGGACCGACTCGATGCCGGCCCGGACAATTTCTGTGACATAGGCACCGGTGAAGACCGACAGGCAGATCAGGCCAACGATGAAGTTCTCGATGCGGTTTGTCGGCCCGAACAGGACGGACAGCCACCATTGTACCTCGGGCGACAGACGCGTCACGTGGTCGGCGATGCCGAGCGATGGCAGGATCTGGCTGGTGATGAAAAAGACGAAGACGAAGACGAAGACGATCGGCGGGATATTGCGGATCAGCATCACGTAGCTCGTGCTGATCAGCCGGGGCAGCAGGCGTTGGCTGGTCCGGGCCCAGCCCATCACCGCGCCGATGACGGCCGCCAGCATGATGCCCCACACAGCCAGCCGCAGCGTTGTCGCAAGACCGAGCAGGATCGCATTGGGCACCCAGCCGCCCGTCCTGGGATCAATCCGGATGATCCAGGGCCAGACGGTGCTCCAGTCCCATTTGTAATGGAGCACCGTCTGGGTTCGCCAGACGAAATAGCCGAAGGCGCCCAGCACCAGAGCCAGCAACAGCCCGTCGAGCCAGCTGAAGCTGATGCTGTTGCGCCGCGGCGGCGGCGGACGCGCTGGCGCCTCTGGTGACATCGGACGGCGCGGGGCCAGCAGGTTACTGCTTGACCTGATCGGCCCAGGCGCGGCTCTTGAACCAGTAGTTGCGACGCTCCTGCAGCCAGCCGCTTTCCCGGTTCGCGGTGATCCAGGCATTGAAGAAGGCGAGCGCGTCAGCGTCACCCTTGCGGATAGCGAAGCCTTCGACGCTGGTCGACAGGAAGGCGTCGGTTGGCTTGAACAGGCGCTCCGGATTCTGGATCACGGCGAAGGTCGGCGCCGGCTCGCTGGTGATCGCGGCGTGGGCGTTGCCGTTGACGACCTCCTGATACACGACAGCCGTATCGTCGAACTGGCGCAGCGTGGCTTTGGGGAAGGTGCTCTCGATGAACTTGCAGGGCACCGTGCCGCGCCGGCAGGCGAAGGTGACATTGGCAGCGTTGTAGTCATCCGGCCATTTCAGATTGGCGGCCAGCTGCTTACTGGCGGCGACGCCCGTCCCGGACTGCGAGTACGGGACCGTGAAGTTGACCTGCAGGGCGCGCGGGGTGGTGATGCTCAGCCCGCCGATGATGGTGTCGAAGCGGCTGGCGAGGAGCGCCGGCACGATGCCATCCCAGGCTGTGGGGACGAGTTCAAGCTCGACCTCGAGATCGGCTGCGAGCTTCTTGGCGACGTCGATCTCGAAGCCGATCCAGTCATTC
>JAPLOW010000040.1:13611-41487 GCA_026400555.1 Hyphomicrobiales bacterium | reverse complement strand
GCAGGTCCAGATCGCCTTCAACTGGATCGTCGAGAACTTCATGCGCATCGCCGAATGGCTGGCCTCGGCGCGGCGCGTCAACGATCTGGCCCAGTCGATCGAAACGCTTGAAGCGCTGCCGGCCGAGGTGGTCGGCGGCCCGCGGCAGATGGCCGGAGCGCCCGGCATCCTCGCCGCGCACGACCTCGTGCTGAAGGACCGTGACGGCCATGCCATCACGACGCCGCTCTCCTTCGAGCTTCGTTCGGGCCAGAGCCTGCACCTTGGCAATCTCAGCAGCGAGGCGGCCAGCGCCACCTTGCGGGCGATCGCGGACCAGTGGAGCTGGGGCAGCGGCGTGATCGCCCGCGCGCCGGAGGCCAGCATCGGCGCCGCCGCGCGCCGCATGCGCTGGGCCGAGAGCCCGCTGTCCGACATCCTGTCGGGTCCGGACGGCGACGAGGCCGCCCAGACAGCGGCACTGGTGCGGGTCGGCCTCGGCCGCCTGGCGAACCTGTTGTCCGATACGGCCGACTGGGACAGGGTGCTGACCGAAGGTGAGCGGCAGCGTCTGGCACTGGCGCGAATCCACCTGGCGCAACCCGACATCGTCCTGATCGACGACGCCCTGCACGCGCTGGACGAGGCGGACGCGGCAGCCCTTTACGCAGACCTGCGCGCCAGCCTGCCCAGGGCGATGATCGTGACGGCCGGCAGCTCGGCCGTGCTCGGATCGCCCGCCGCTGCTGGTCTTGTATCGCCGACCGAGCCGGACGTCCTGACGTTGCAGCCAAGACGGGCACGACGCAAACCGGTGGCATGAGCTGTTTTCCGCGCCGCACCTGTCAGGGAGACAGCGGGCGGGCTCACCATGGAGAGAACGATGAGACTGAATGACTGGGACGGTTACTGGGGCCTGCGCGTGGCGGAATGCCCCTGCGACGTCCACTTCGTCGAATGGCTGGAAGAGAACGCCGTCACCGGCAAGACAATCTTTCATTTCGGCTCCGGCGGCCATCACTATGTCGGCATCCGTTGCGCCGAGCCTGAGCTGAACAACGCGGTCCTGTCGATCAACGCCTCGTCGCCGGACTACGACGCCTTCATGAAGCTGGCCAAGGAGCAGCCCGAGCTGCTGCACAGCTACACCTGCTATTTCGGCGACATCTATACGACCAATGCGAAGCTCCTGCCCCGTTTCGATGTCGTCACGCTGTTCCATTCCTGCGAGTTCCGCAGCGAGAAGAACGACGCCTATGGCGCGCTCACCGACCTTGAGGTGATGGAGCTGTTCGTCGACCAGCTCCATCCGGGCGGCCATGTCCTGTTCTACACCGGATCATTCGCCATCGAGACGGCAAAGCCGGTCATCGCCGCGCTTGAAAAATCGCGCCCCGTGGAGAAGGTTGGTCTCTTCAAGACCTTGCTGGTCTACCGTAAGAAGGCCTGACCCCTGCGCCGCTCCGGCGCGGGGCGGGCCATCGGCGGCCGGTGGCCGGCAAGCTGGATTGGCGCAATCAGGATGGGTGAACGGTGACGCCGCAGGCGAGAGGCCGATGGTGGTGGCTGGGGCCGGCTGCGAGCGTCACGATCTTCGTGGCCTCGATCGCTGTCCTCTATGTCATCCTGCAGGAGATCGACAGCGCCAAGGTCCTGGCCGCACTGGCCGAAACCGGTCGCGACAAGCTGCTACTCGCCTTCGGCTTCACAGTGCTGAGCTACCTTCTGCTCACCTTCTACGATGCTCTGGCACTGAAGCGGCTCGGCCTGTCGATTCCCTACCGCACCACGGCGCTCGGATCGTATACGAGCTTCTCGATCTCGTTCACGCTGGGCTTTCCCCTCGTGACAGCCGGCACCGTCCGCTACTGGATCTATTCAGGCCGGGGGGTGCGCACCGCCGAGGTCGCCAAGATCACGGTCATCGTCGGGCTGACCTTCTGGCTCGGGATGGCGGCGGTGCTGGGCGTCGCCCTGACCTATTCCGCTGACAGTCTGGCCGGTCTGGCCCGGACAACGCCGCCCATCATGCAGGCCATCGGCGCGGCCATCCTTGCCATCGTCGTTGGCTACCTGATCTGGGTCGCGGGCGGCGAGCGCGCCATCGAGGTGCGCGGCTGGCGGCTGGAACTGCCGGGAGCCTGGATGAGTTTCGGGCAGATCCTGATCGGGGCCGCCGATGTCTGCGCTGCTGCAGCTGTGCTGTATGTCCTGCTTCCGGCGGGGCACGGCCTCGCCTTCGAGGCCTTTCTCGCCATCTATGTCTTCGCCTGCGTGGTCGGCATCGCCAGCCATCTGCCCGGCGGCGTCGGGGCCTTCGAGGCGGTGATGCTGATCGGGCTGGCGCATCTGCCGCGCGAGCCGGTGCTGAGCGCGCTCCTTCTGTTCAGGCTGATCTACTACATTGCGCCGTTCGTCCTGTCCCTGATGCTGCTCGGGCTTTACGAGGTGGGCAAGCGGCTCAGCGCGCGGCCGCGGTGACGCTCATTCCTCGCCGCCACGCTTGAGAAACCGCGCGGCGCTGAGCACGATCCTGCTGTCCGCAGCCTTGAGCGCCGCCTCATCCTTCTGGGCGTAGGGCAGCGCGTTGAGGACGTGGCGGATCGCATTCAGACGCGTGCGGTACTTGTCATTGGCCCTGATCACCGTCCACGGCGCCTGCTCGCTGCTGGTGCGCGCCAGCATCGTCTCGATCGCCTCGGAATACGCCCCGTAGCGGGTGATCGCCTCGAAATCGATCGGGGAGAGTTTCCAGCGTTTCAGCGGATCATGATAACGCGCGTGCAGCCGCTTCATCTGCATCTCGGCGCCAATCGTCAGAAACAGCTTGAAGAGATGGATTCCGTCACGCACCAGGATTCCCTCGAAGACAGGCGCGTCGGCGAGGAAGCTCTCATGCTCGGCCGACGTGCAGAAGCCCATCACCGGCTCGACCACCGCACGATTGTACCAGGAGCGGTCGAAGAACACGATCTCGCCGCGAGCCGGCATCTGCGTCGCATAACGCTGGAAGTACCACTGGCCCTTCTCGATGTCCGATGGCTTGGACAGCGCCACAACCCTGGCGCCGCGCGGATTGAGATGCTGGGTGAAGCGATGGATCGTGCCGCCCTTGCCGGCGGCGTCGCGCCCCTCCAGCACGACGACCACGCGCGCGCCGCTCTCCTTCACCCAATTCTGGAGCTTCTGCAGTTCGATCTGCAGCAGTTCCAGTTCGGCCTCGTAGCGCTTGCGCTTCATTTTCTTGTCGTAGGGAAAGTCGCCGCTGCCAAAGGCCGCATGATCGATCTCTGCCGGCAGCTGCGGATTCTTGATGTCAAAGGCCGCCATCGCCTTCTCGGTCTTGGTCTGGATGGACGTCTTCTTGGTGGCCATGACGGGCAGTTCCTGTGGTGGCAAAGCAAAATCATATCACGCCCACCCCAAGCAGCCAGAGGTTTCGCCGGCGCCTGCACCGGCGGTACAGGACCGTGACGCTGGCGCGGAGGAGCCGTGCCATCATGCGCCCTTGCAGCAGAGGCCGGGCACCGCCTACATCTCACGGCGCAAGGGGTGCTTGCCCTGATTTGCGAAGGCGCGAGGCTGACATGACAGATGCCCCCGACCGTGCGCCGGCCGCTTCGCCGAAAGTCTGGCTTCCTGCAGTCGGGGCAGGGCTCGCAACGATGGTGGCTCTGGCGGCGACCGGCCAGGCGCTGTGGTGGTCGGCGCTGCCTGCCCTGTCGACGTTCGCTCTTTGCGCGCTGCTCTGGCGGAGCCGCGTCACCCCGGATCGCGGCCCCGGCACGACGCCGTCCGTCGAGCCGGCGGCCTCGGGCGAACCGGCCATGACAGCCGCCCAGCAGATCGACCCGGCCCTGATCGACGCCTTCGCACTGCCGCTGATCGTCACCGATGCCAATGCAATGGTGATCGGTTCATCCGTGAGCGCTCAGCGGATCTTTCCCGGCATCGCCCAAGGAAGACCGGTGTCCCTGGCCATCCGTGACCCGGACTTTCTCGAGGCCATGACGCTGACCATGGCTGACCGGACGTCGCGGGTGATCATGCTGATCGAAAGCGCGGCGCTCGACCGGGCGCTCCGGGTCCATGTCAACCCGGTGCCGTCCGCGTCGGATCGCCGCGGGCTGGTGATGGCCGTGTTCGAGGACCTGACCGAGCAGCGGGCCACTGAGCGCATGCGCGTCGACTTCATCGCCAATGCCAGCCACGAATTGCGCACGCCGCTCGCCTCGCTGCTTGGCTTCATCGAGACGTTGCAAGGTCCGGCCCGCGAGGACCAGAAGGCGCGTGAGCGCTTCCTGCCGATCATGCGGGAGCAGGCGGGACGTATGTCGCGCCTCATCGACGACCTGTTGTCGCTGTCGCGGGCCGAATTGCGCGCGCACCAGCAGCCGACATCGCCGATCGACCTCAGCTCCATCGTCCGCGAGATCATCGACTCACTCGGCCTCTCGGCCAAGGAACGCGGCGTGGTGCTCGAGGTCAGCCTGCCGCCCCACCCGGTCATCATCAAAGGCGATCGCGACGACCTGCTGCGGCTGGTCGAAAACCTTGCGGAGAACGGCATCCGCTACGGCCGGGATGGCGGACGCGTCCTGATCAGCGTCACGGACGCAGATCCCGGACCGGTCGCGCTCAGCGTCCGTGACCACGGGCCGGGCATCGCGCCGGAGCATATCCCGCGCCTGACGGAAAGATTCTACCGGGCAGACCTGTCGCACAGCCGGGAGGTCGGCGGCACAGGCCTCGGCCTCGCCATCGTCAAACATCTGGTCGCACGCCACCGCGCCCGTCTCGAAATCGAAAGCGTTCCGGGCGAGGGCGCCATGTTCCGGGTGGTGTTTCCGACCTGAGTGGGCCTGTCAGGCGGATTCGGCGACGATCAGCGAATCATGACAAACGTGTCACACAGATGTCATAGAACTGGTGTGAGTGGGTGCAGTCGAGCATGACACGAGGATCATCCCCATGCGCAAGTTTGCGATCACCGCGGCCGCCTTCGCGGCCATGAGCCTGTCTCCCGCGAAGGCCGCCGACATCACCGGCGCCGGCGCAACCTTCCCCTTCCCGATCTATGCCAAGTGGGCCGAGGCCTACAAGGCCGCCACCGGCATAGGCCTCAACTACCAGTCCATCGGCTCGGGCGGCGGCATCCGCCAGATCCGCGCCAAGACCGTCGATTTCGGCGCCACCGACGCCCCGGTCAAGGGCGATGAGTTAACCCGCGACGGGATGATACAGTTTCCGATGGTCATGGGCGGCGTTGTGCCGGCTCTCAACGTTGCCGGCATCGGCCTGACCGGCCCCTTGCTGGGCGATATCTTCCTCGGCAACGTCAAGAAGTGGAACGATCCGAAGATCGTCGCGCTCAATCCTGGCGTGATGCTGCCGGACGCCACGATCAACGTGGTCTATCGTTCGGATGGCTCCGGCACGACCTTCGTCTGGACTGAATATCTCAGCCTCGTGTCGGACGAGTGGAAGACCAAGATCGGAACCAACACCTCCGTGCAGTGGCCTGTCGGCGTGGGCGGCCGAGGCAACGAAGGCGTCTCCGGCACGGTCCGCCAGATCGCCAACTCGATCGGCTATGTCGAATATGCCTATGCCAAGCAGAACAACCTGTCCTACGCGCTGGTCCAGAACAAGGCCGGCAACTTCCCGGTCCCGGACGACACGTCATTCCAGGCCGCGGCGTCGGCGGCAGACTGGAATGCGGCACCTGGCTTCGGCATCAGCCTCAACAATCAGGCAGCACCGACAGCTTGGCCGATCGTCTCGGCCACCTTCATCTTGATGTACGCCAAGCCTGCCGATCCGGCTAAGTCGGCCGCCGCCCTCAAGTTCTTCGACTGGGCCTTCGCCAACGGCGACAAGCTCGCGACCGATCTTGAGTATGTGCCAATGCCTGCCCCGGTGAAAGCCCAGGTGCGCGCCTCCTGGAAGGCTGTGGTCGATACCGCCGGCAAGCCGGTCTTCTGAAGCCTGCGCGATACGCGTTCCAGCGGGGCGGACCACAGGCCCGCCCCGCTGTCCTGCCCCGTCAAAGCAAAAGACGCCCGAGTGGAGTTCGCGCATGGTTGCCGTCTACGAGCGCTCCTACCAGAACGCGACGAAGGTCACGCGCAAGGCCAACCCGTTCGGCTTTGATCCGATCTTCGCCGCGCTGAGCAAGGCCGCCGCCATCACCGTGCTGGTGCTGCTCGCCGGCATCATGGCCTCGATGATCTATGGCGGCTGGCCCGCCTTCCGCGAGTTCGGCCTCGGCTTCCTCACGGGCACGCAATGGGACACGATGAACGACAAGTATGGCGGCCTGCCCGCCATTGTCGGTACGCTCTCCACGGCCCTGATCGCCATGGTCATCGGCGTGCCGCTGTCCATCGGCACTGCGATCTACCTGACGCAGCTTGCCCCTGCCTGGTTCAAGCGCCCGGTCGGCACCGCTGTCGAACTGCTCGCCGCTGTGCCCAGCATCATCTACGGCATGTGGGGCCTGTTCGTGTTCGTGCCGCTCTTCGCCGCCTATTTTCAGGTTCCCGTGAGCCAGGTCGTCGAAGGCATGCCGATTGTCGGCACCATCCTGTATGCGCGCTCGCCCTCGGGTCTCGGCATCCTCAGCGCCGGAATCATCCTCGCCTTCATGATCGTGCCGTTCATCGCCTCGCTGACCCGCGACATGCTGGACCAGATCCCGACCGTGCTGCGCGAAAGTGCCTATGGCGTCGGCTGCACCACCTGGGAGGTGGTGCGTCATGTGCTGCTGCCGCAGGCGGGCGTCTCCATTGTCGGAGCGATCATGCTCGGGCTTGGCCGTGCGCTCGGCGAGACCATGGCCGTGACCTTCGTGATCGGCAATGCCAACCGCCTGTCGCCCTCGATCATGGATCCGGGCTCGACCATCGCATCGCGTATCGCCAGCGAATTCAACGAGGCGCTGGGCATGCAGATGAACGCGCTGATCGGGCTGGGCTGCGTGCTGTTCTTCGTCACCTTCGTGGTGCTGGTCATCGCCCGCATCCTTGTCTCGCGCGTCAAGCAGTACTGATCGGAGACCGTCCCATGTCCGATGCAAACGCAGCGCCACAAGGCAAGATCAAGTGGGGCCGGGTGCGCCAGTCGCGCCGGATCAGCGACAAGCTGCTCCGGGTCTTTGCGACCACGTCAACCATGCTGGCTGTGTTCGTGCTGTTCTGGATCCTCGGCATGCTGATCTGGAAAGGCGGGCAGGGCATCAGCGTCGACCTGTTCACCAAGATCACGCCGGGGCCAGGCTCGCAGGGCGGGGGTCTGCTCAATGCCATCGTCGGCTCGATTGTGCTGACGTTCCTCGGGATCGCGATCGCCACGCCGATCGGCGTGATGGCCGGGACCTATCTGGCCGAGTACGGCAAGGGCTCGAAGCTCGCCGACCTCGTTCGCTTCATCAACGATATCCTGTTGTCGGCGCCGTCGATCCTGATCGGCCTGTTCGTCTATGTCATCCTCGTCATGCCGTTTCAGGGCTATTCGGGCTGGGCCGGCAGCGTTGCGCTCGCCATCATCGCCTTGCCGGTGATCGTGCGCACCACCGAGGACATGCTCAGGCTGGTTCCGAACAGCCTGCGAGAGGCTGGCGCGGCGCTTGGCGCTCCGCCCTCCATCGTCATCCGGCAGATCTCGTGGCGCGCCGCGAAAGCGGGCATCGTGACGGGAATCCTGCTGGCGCTTGCCCGGATCGCGGGCGAGACCGCGCCGCTGCTGTTCACGGCGCTGAACAATTCCTTCTGGTTCAACTGGAACCTGACGGGCGGCATTTCGAATCTGCCGGTGACCATCTACGCCTTTGCCTCGGCGCCCTACGACAACTGGCAGCAACTGGCCTGGGCCGGAGCGCTGCTGATCACAGGCGCCATCCTCGCCCTCTCCATCGGCGCCCGCAGCCTGCTCAACCGCAAGTGACCCCGCGCCATCCCTGAACACCGTAACGAAAGGTCCGATCCCATGTCCCAGATGGCTGTTCAGGACGCGCCATCCGCCGCCGCGCCCAACAAGGATGCCCAGGTCTGCATCGGCGTGAAGAACCTCGACTTCTACTATGGCGGCTTCCACGCGCTCAAGAACATCAACATGAACTTCTTCGACCGCCAGGTCACAGCGATGATCGGGCCGTCGGGCTGCGGCAAGTCAACGCTGCTGCGCGTTTTCAACCGCATCTACAGCCTCTACCCCGAGCAGCGCGCGACGGGTGAGGTGATGCTGGACGGGCGCAACATCATCTCCGACAATGTCGACATCAACGAGCTTCGTGCCCGCATCGGCATGGTCTTCCAGAAGCCGACACCTTTCCCGATGTCGATCTATGACAACTGCGCCTTCGGGATGCGGCTTTATGAGAAGCTCTCGAAGTCCGAGCTCGATGACCGCGTCGAGCAGGCCTTGCGCAAGGCTGCGCTCTGGGACGAGGTGAAGGACAAGCTGAAGCAGTCCGGCATGGGCCTGTCGGGCGGCCAGCAGCAGCGCATGTGCATCGCTCGCACCATCGCCCAGCAGCCGGACGTGATCCTGTTCGACGAGCCAACCTCGGCGCTCGACCCGATCTCGACCGGCAAGATCGAGGAGCTGATTGAGGAGCTGCGCGCGGATTTCTCCATCGTGATCGTGACGCACAACATGCAGCAGGCCGCCCGTATCTCGCAGTATACCGCCTTCATGTATCTCGGCGAGCTGATCGAATTCGGCCCGACCACGAAGATCTTCATGGAGCCCCAGCAGAAGCGCACGCTCGACTACGTGACCGGCCGCTTCGGCTGACGTCCCGCTGCGATGCGCCCTTGAGACAGCGACAGAAAGAAACGATGCCATGAGCGACCACATTTCCAAGACCTTCGACCAAGAGCTCGACCAGCTCAGGAGGCTAGTGGCCGAGATGGGCGGGCTCAGCGAACGCATGCTGGCGGACGCCACGATCGCGCTGGTGCGCGAGGACACCAAGCGGGCCCAGTCGGTGATCGCGACCGACCCGAAGCTCGACGAGCTCCAGCGCACGATCGAGGACAACGCCGTGCTGATGCTGATGCGGCGCCAGCCCGTCGCCAACGACCTGCGCGAGGTCATGGCCTCGATCCGGATCGCGCATGACCTCGAGCGTATCGGCGATCTCGCCAAGAACATCGCCAAGCGTTCGCTAAAAGTGCAGGGGCACATGCAGCTCGGGCGCGCCATGACCGGGGTCGAGGCGCTCAGCCGGCTGGCGCAGGGACAGCTCAAGGATGCTCTCGATGCCTACGCCCAGTCGAATGACAAGGGGGCGCTCGACGTCTGGAGCCGGGATGGCCAGATCGACGCCCTCGAGAACTCCCTGTTCCGTGAGCTGCTGACCTACATGATGGAAGATCCGCGCAACATCACCTTCTGCACGCATCTGCTGTTTTGCGCCAAGAATATCGAACGGCTCGGCGACCATACCACCAACATCGCCGAGACCGTGCATTTCGTGGTCACCGGGCGGGCCTTGCCGGCTGATCGGCCCAAGGGCGACTCGCCCAGCGATCCGACGGCGTGACCCATCAGATGGCCATGTCAGCCCGGATCTTCATCGTTGAGGACGAGGAGCCTCTCAGCCTTCTGCTCCGCTACAATCTTGAAGCGGAAGGTTACCGTGTCGATGTCTGCGCGCGCGGCGACGAGGCCGAACTGAAGCTCAGGGAAGAAACGCCTGACCTGCTGCTGCTCGACTGGATGCTGCCCGGGCTCAGCGGCATCGAGCTGTGCCGACGCCTGCGCCAGCGCCGCGAAACCGAGAACATTCCCGTGATCATGCTGACGGCGCGCGGCGAAGAGGCCGAGCGCGTGCGCGGCCTGTCGACGGGAGCGGATGATTACGTGGTCAAGCCGTTCTCCGTGCCGGAACTGCTGGCGCGCGTCAAAGCCTTGCTGCGTCGCGTCAATCCGGAGCGGATCGCCGACGAACTCGGCGCCGGCGACATCCGGCTCGACCGCACCACGCGCCGGGTCTGGCGCTCGGGCGGGGAATTGCATCTGGGGCCGACAGAATTCCGGCTGCTTGAATTCTTCATGGAGAAGCCGGGCCGGGTCTACACGCGCGGGCAACTGCTCGACGCCGTCTGGGGCCGCGACGCCGAAATCGACGAACGCACGGTCGACGTCCATGTCGGGAGGCTGCGCAAGGCTCTCTCCGGCGGCGACGGGCGCGATCCGATCAGGACCGTGCGCGGCGCAGGCTACTCGCTCGACGAGAAATTCGCGCGGGCCTGATGGCGGCCACGGCGAGGGAGCCGTGTCAGGCGCGGCTGGCCTGCTGCTGCGCCCGCCGCTCCTGCTCGCGCCGGCGATCGCCGGCGGGCTGGTAGGCAATGCGGCAATGATAACCGCAATAGGGCACGCCTGAATCGGTCTTCAGGCCGCAGAACCGGAAATCGGCATGGGTCGGATCGCCCATGGGCCAGCGGCACATGTTCTCCTTCAGCTCCATGATGGTGACGCGCTCGGAAAACGGCACGACCACATCTGGATCCAGCAGTTCCATGCGCGGCTCGGCGCGCGGCTCGGGCTGCGCCCGGATTTGCGGAGCCAGGGCCGCGCTGCCACGGACATGGGCCGCTGCGTTGAAGGCCGGGCTCGTCCGGCTCGCAGCCGGCTTGCGCGGACGCACGGCGCTGGCCGATACAGATTGCGTCTTGGCTCGACCGGAGAGTCCCAGCCGGTGAACCTTGCCAATGACAGCATTGCGCGTCACGCCGCCGAGTTCGCCGGCGATCTGGCTGGCGCTCAAGCCGTCGTTCCAGAGCTTTTTCAGAAGCTCGACACGATCCTCAGTCCAGGTCGATACGTCAGACATCTGCCACCTGTGGTTCTTCCGCCGCCGCACGGCTGGAGGGCTTGCGTCGCCGTCGACAGGTCCGACTCCCGGGCTGAATCCGATTGGGTTCGCCGGCCAAGACAATGGCTGGCGTCGGCGGTGATGCCGAACATGCCTGGGGTGTCGCACGAGATGTCGTGGTCAACGACCAAGGACATACAAGATGCCGTGACTCCCCCACAAGAGTCCGAACCGGGAACGTTGAATTTTCAACAGGCGATTCGCGCGAAAGTACAAGTCCGGATGATTCAGCAGGCTGCAGGGGCCGATTGCCTTCAGGCGGCGCGCCGGCGGGCGGCGCGCAGCGTGTTCGACAGCAGGAAGGCGATCGTCATCGGGCCGACGCCGCCGGGCACCGGCGTGATGGCGGAGGCCAACGGAGCGACAGCCGCGAAATCAACATCGCCGACCAGTTTGCCCTTGCCATCGGCGTCCGCGAGCCGGTTGATACCGACATCAATCACGATGGCGCCCGGCTTGATGAAGTTGGCCGTGACAAAGAGCGGACGGCCGATGGCCGCCACCAGAAGATCAGCAGTGCGGCACAGTCCAGCTAGGTCGCGCGTTCGCGAGTGCGCGATGGTGACCGTACAGTTCTCCTGCAGCAGCAGCTGCGCCACCGGCTTGCCGACGATGTTCGAGCGGCCGATCACCACGGCATGGAGGCCGGACAGGTCGGGCCGCGCCAGCTTCGCCAGCGCCACCGATCCGAGCGGCGTGCAGGGCACCAGGCCCGGCGCTCCGATCGCCAGCTTGCCGGCATTGACAGGGTGAAAGCCGTCGACATCCTTGGCCGGGTCGATCCTGTTCAGGACCTTCTCGGCGTCGATCTGGGCCGGGAGGGGCAGTTGCACCAGAATGCCGTCCACGCCCGGATCGGCGTTCAGCCGGTCGACCAGCGCCAGCAGCGCTGCTTCGCCGGTGTCCGCCGCCAACCGGTGTTCGATCGAGCGCATGCCGATCTCTTCGGTCTGCTTCACCTTCGAACCGACATAGACCTGGCTGGCCGTGTCATTCCCGACGAGCACCACGGCAAGGCCAGGTGGCCGGCCGTGGCGGACGGTGAAGGCGGCAACCTCCTCCTTCAGCGCGCCGCGCATGGTCTGTGCCAGAGCCTTGCCGTCAAGCAACGTCGTCATCGGTCGTCCTCATGCGGGCGATGCCTGGCAGGCAGCCTCAGCGGTGATGGGCCAGGAAGGCCCTGGTGAAGGATGGCGCCGCATCCGCTATGGCCGCGAGCGAATATCCGCCCTCCTGGACGATCAGCGTCGGCAGCGCAAGGCGCGCGATCACTTCGCCGATGCGCGGAAAGGCGTCGGAGGTGACGGCCAGCTTCGACAGCGGATCATCCTTGTGGGCATCCCAGCCGGCCGATACGATCAGCGCATCGGCCTCGAAGCGCCGCACCGCATCGCTCAGGCCTTCGATGGCGGCGATATAGGCGGCATTGTCAGCGCCGGGGCTGAGCGGGATGTTGAGATTGGCGCCTTCGCCCGCTCCATGGCCGCGCTCATCGGCAAAGCCGGCGAAGAACGGGTAGTAGTCAGCCGGATCGGTGTGGCAGGACGCAACCAGGATGTCGCCGCGCGTGTAGAAGATCGCCTGCGTGCCATCGCCGTGATGGGTGTCGAAATCCAGAATCGCGACGCGCGCGAAGTGCGTGCGCAGGGCCTCTGCCGCGATGGCGGCGTTGTTCAGGAAGCAGAAGCCGTTCGCCCGGTCGCGGTAGCAATGGTGGCCAGGCGGGCGGCAGAGGGCCAGCGCGTGGCGTTCGCCCGCGAGCAGGGCGGCCGCCCCCGCCAGGGCCGTCTGTGCCGAGGCGTAGGCGGCGCTCCAGGTTCCGGGGCCGATGGCGCAGGACATGTCCCCGACATGGTGGCCGATGAGGCCGATCGGGCCGGTGTTACGCGCCCGGTCGTGGCGGACAAGGTCACTGCCAGCGCCGCGATAGGGGTGGATATTGGGCAAGGCCTCGGGCCCGGCGTCGGGCAATTGTCGCCACATCTCCCAGATCGTTTCCAGAAACTGCACATAGACTGCGTCATGGACCGCCAAGATCGGGGCCCGTCCGTGGTCGGACGGCTCGGCGCGTTCCAGCCCCAGCCCAGCAAGGGCCTCGGCGAGGGCCTCCATCCGGTTCGGATTTTCGAGCGCCGCTCCGATCCGACCAAAACGGAAATACTGCTGGGGCCGATGGCTGAGCTGGGCTGGCGAGAAAAACAGCTTCATGGACCGGTCAACACCTCGTCATCGCAGAAAGCGGCAGCGTTCGACAGGGATGGCTACGGGCTGACGCTCGCGGGATAGCCCGCCTTGGCCAGCGCGGCGAGGATTGCAGCCAGATCGGAGGCGGTGTCGAGCGTCACCTTGCCCGACCCCACGTCGACCTTTGGATGCGCGGCGGGCTCGGCCTTCTCGATGGCCGCCGTGACGCGGCGTGCGCAGGCCTCGCAATGGATGTTGCTGACATTCAGGGTCATCGGCATCACGGAACTCCTCGTTGTCGTCAGGAAGGGGATGGTCCGGCGCCGGCGCCCGCAGGCGCTGTTGTCGCGCCAAAGTGGGTCAGACGCAAGGCGTTGAGGACCACGAAGATGCTGGAAAACGCCATTGCGCCGGCCGCCAGCATGGGCGAGAGGCTCCAGCCAAGCAGCGGCCGGAACAGGCCAGCCGCCAGCGGGATCAGCGCGACATTGTAACCGAAGGCCCAGATCAGGTTCTCGGTGATGTTGCGCATGGTGGCGCGGGACAGCCCGATGGCCCCCGGCAATGCGGCAAGCTGTCCGCCGACCAGAACCACATCGGCGCTCTCGATGGCGACCGTCGTCCCATCGCCCACCGCAACCCCGACATCGGCCGCCGCCAGTGCGGGAGCGTCGTTCAGACCATCGCCGACGAACATGACCGGGCCGAACCGGGCCTTGAGGCCGGTAAGGGCGTCGACCTTTCCTGCCGGCAGCACATTGGCGATGACCTCGGCGATTCCGAGCGCCGAGCCCACCGCTGCCGCCGTGACCGCATGGTCCCCGCTGATCAGCACCGGGGTCAGGCCAAGCGCCTTCAGCCGTCCAATCATCACAGCGGCGTCCGGCTTGATCGGGTCCGCCACCGTCAGCAGGCCTGCGATCAGACCATCAATGGCCAGAAGGAAGGGGGTCTCACCCTTCGCGGCGCGCTCCTTGATGCGATCAACCCATGCCGCGCTGTCAATCCCGAGTGATGCCATGTAGCCCGCACCGCCGACCGCGATCCTGCGTCCATCAACCATGGCGCCGGCTCCCATGCCGACGGCGGCGTCGAAGCCCACGGCGGGCTGCAGTTCCAGTCCGCGGGTCCTTGCCGCCTCGACAACGGCCCGTGCGATCGGGTGTTCGGAGCCAACCTCGACCGACGCCGCCAGTCGGATGACGTCGCTGTCGCTGTGTCCCTCAGCCGTCTCGACATGGACCAGTTCGGGATGGCCGAGCGTCAACGTGCCGGTCTTGTCGAAGGCCGCGACCTTCAGGATCCCGAGCCGTTCGAGCGCGTCGCCCTTTCGGAAGAGCGCGCCGAATTGGGCGGCGCGGCCGGTGGCCACCACAACCGAGATCGGCGTGGCAAGGCCCATCGCGCACGGGCAGGCGATGATCAGCACGGAGACAGCACTGACAAGGGCGACCGGCAGGGCTGGCGTGGGGCCGAGGGCGAGCCAGGCCAGAAAGGTCAGCGCCGCGATGGCCAGCACGACGGGAACGAACACGGCGGTGATCTGGTCGATGCGGCCCTGGATCGCGAGCTTGTCGCCCTGCGCTTCCTCAACAAGGCGAATAATGCCTGCCAGCAGCGATTGTTCACCGACCCGCGTGGCGCGGATCGTCAACGCTCCAGTGCCATTGACGGACCCGCCGTGCACCGCATCGCCCTTGGCCTTGGCGACCGGTGTGGCCTCGCCGGTCAGCATCGCCTCGTTGACGAAGGAGGCGCCCTCGACGACCTCGCCATCGACCGGCAGACCGGAGCCTGGCCGGACCAGAAGCAGATCGCCGACCATGATCTCATTGATCGGTGTCTCGACTTCCCCGCCGTCGCGAAGGCGGGTGGCCGTCGACGGCTGCAATGCCAGAAGCTCGTTGACGGCAGCACCGGTGCGCCCCTTGCTCTTCGCCTCGATCCAGCGGCCGAGCAGGATCAGGGTGATGATCGTCGCGGCGCTTTCGAAATAGACATGCGCGGCGCCCTCCGGGAACAGCCCCGGCGCGACCGTTGCCACAGCTGAATAGACATAGGCGGCGCCGGCGCCGAGCGCGACAAGCGCGTTCATTTCAGGTCTGCCCCGGAACAGCGCGGGCAGTCCGATGCGGAAAAAGCGAAGGCCGGGCCCCAGTACGACCGCCGTTGCCAGCACGAGCGCGACCCAGCGCGGCATGGCCTCGCCCAACATCTCGGCCTGCCAATGGTGGAACGCCGGAACGACATGGCCGCCCATTTCCAGCACCATGATCGGGATCGTCAGCAGCGCGGCGATCAAGGTCGCGCGGCCAAGCGAGCTGGTGTCGGCGTCCTGCTCCTCGGCGTGCCGCGCGCGCTCCGTGCCGGACGCCGCATCCTGGTTGACCAGCCGGGCGTCATAGCCCTCGCTCGCGATGGCGGCGACGATCTCGCCGGCCCGGGCCCGATCAGCCTGCACGTCAGCACGCTCGAGCGGCAGATTGACGGTTACCGCCGCCACACCCGGCACGGCGCGCACAGCTTTCTCGACATGAGCGACACAGGACGCGCAGGTCATCCCGCGCACGGCGAAGCGCAGGAGCGGCCTGCTGCCATCAAGACTTGCAGCCGGAGCTGATGCGATTGTCATCTCATCAATCTATGGACTGCAGACGTCAATTGCGAGAGCGCCGGGCGCTCCCGCTGCAGCGTCCTTAGTTCATGGTCGGGATGACGAAGCTTGCCCCATCCTTGATCCCGGAAGGCCAGCGCGCCGTCACGGTCTTGGTCTTGGTGTAGAAGCGGAACGCATCGGGCCCATGCTGGTTGAGATCGCCGAAGGCCGAGCGCTTCCAGCCGCCGAAGGTGTGGTAGGCCAGCGGAACCGGGATCGGTACGTTGACGCCGACCATGCCGACCTGAACCTTTGAGGCGAAATCGCGGGCGGCGTCGCCATCACGGGTGAAGATCGCAGTGCCGTTGCCGTATTCATGATCATTCGTCATCTTCAGCGCCTCGTCATAGGATTTGGCGCGGACAACCGAGAGGACGGGTCCGAAGATCTCTTCCTTGTAGATCTTCATATCGGTGGTGACGTGGTCGAAAAGGCAGCCGCCCATGTAAAAGCCGTTCTCGTAGCCCTGCATCCTGAAGCCGCGGCCATCGACCATCAGCTTTGCGCCTTCCTTGAGCCCCAGGTCGACATAGCCCTTGACCTTCTCAAGATGCGCTCTCGTCACCAGCGGGCCAAAATCGGCGCTGCCATCGGTTGACGGGCCGACCTTGAGGCTCTCGACGCGCGGTATCAGGCGCTTGACCAGTTCGTTGGCCGTGGCCTCGCCGACCGGCACCGCCACCGAGATCGCCATGCAGCGCTCACCCGCGGCGCCGTAGCCTGCGCCGATCAGCGCATCGACCGCCTGCTCCATGTCGGCGTCAGGCATGATCACCATGTGGTTCTTGGCGCCGCCGAACGCCTGCACACGCTTGCCGTTGGCGCAGCCGCGCCCGTAGATGTACTGGCCGATCGGCGTCGAGCCGACGAAGCCGATTGCCTGGATGTCCGGATCGTCGATGATCGCATCGACGCTTTCCTTGTCGCCGTTGACGACATTGAGGATGCCCGGCGGCAGGCCAGCCTCGATCATCAGTTCGGCGAGGCGCATCGGCACGCCAGGGTCGCGCTCGGACGGCTTGAGGATGAAGGCGTTGCCGCAGGCGATGGCAGGGCCGAGCTTCCACATTGGAATCATCGCCGGGAAGTTGAACGGGGTAATGCCGGCCACCACGCCAAGCGGCTGACGCATCGAGTAGATGTCGATGCCCGGGCCTGCGGCGTCGGTGTACTCGCCCTTGAGCAGATGCGGCGCGCCAATGCACATCTCGACCACTTCAACGCCGCGCTGGATGTCGCCCTTGGCGTCGGGGATGGTCTTGCCATGCTCGCGGGCGAGGATGTCGGCGAGTTCGTTGGTGTTCTGGGCGACGAGGTCAAGGAACTTCATCAGGACACGGGCCCGGCGTTGCGGATTGGTCGCGGCCCAGCCGGGCTGCGCCTGCTTCGCGTTGGCCACCGCGGCGGTCAGTTCGGCAACCGATGCCAACGCGACCGTGCCGCGCACCGTGCCGTCCATCGGCTGGTAGACATCGGCAAAGCGTCCGGATGTGCCGGCCACATGCTTGCCGCCAATGAAATGGCCATAGGTGATCATGGAACTCGTCCTCCCGGAGCAGCAGCTTGTTCTGTGGATGCAGGCTCTAGCATTGCCATTCCCGCACCGCTAGGCGTATTGATGACCTCAACCTGTGCGCAAAAGCAGGAGCCAAAGGGCATGGAACGCTTCGACTGGGACGACCTCAGGTTCTTTCTCGCCGTCGCGCGCTCCGGCCGGCTGACTTCTGCCGCCCGGCGGCTCGGGGCTGACCATGCCACGGTGTCGCGGCGCATCTCCTCGCTCGAGACGTCGCTCAAGGCCAAGCTGTTCGAACGCCGGCCTCAGGGCTACACGCTGACGGCGCATGGGGAACGCCTGCTGGCGCGTGCCGAAAGCATGGAGACCGACGCCCTGTCGATCCAGAGCGATATCGGCGGCGCCGACATGGCCTTGTCCGGGGTGGTCAGGGTCGGGGCACCTGACGGCTTCGGCACGTCATTCCTGGCGCCACGGCTGGCGCGGTTCATGGCGGCCTCGCCCGCGCTGGAGCTGCAGCTTGTCGCCATGCCGCGCCTGCTGTCCCTCTCCAAGCGCGAAGCGGATGTGGCGATCACGCTCGCTCCGCCGAAAGAGGGCAAGGTGCTGGCGCGCAAGCTGGTGGATTACCGGCTCGGGCTCTATGCGTCACCGGCCTACCTCGCTGCGGCTCCGCCACTGACAGCGCCAGACGACCTGCATGCCCATTCCGTGATCGGCTACATCGATGACCTGATCTTCACGCCGGAACTCGACTATCTCGACGAGGTCTCGAAGGGGCTTCGGGCCCGCACGCAATCCTCCAACCTCAACGCCCAGATGGCGTTGACGGCAGCCGGCGGCGGCGTCTGCGTGCTGCCAGACTTCATGGCCCAGAGCCAGCCGGGACTGGTTCAGGTCCTGCCGCAGACCGTCTCGATCCAGCGCTCCTTCTGGCTCGTGGTGCATGCCGACCTGAAGGACGTGGCGCGGGTGCGCAAGACAGTCGATTTCATCGTGAAGGAGGCCAAGGCGGCGCGGGCCTTGTTCCAGGGCGAGGCCGCGCAGCCGCCGGCGCTGGCGGCGGAGTAAGGCTCACATCCGCCAGGGCAACACGCCGTCCGGCAACCTGCCAGCCAGCCGGTCGAGCAGCATCATGGCCAGGAGGATCACCGCGCTGGCGCTGATGGCGACGGCGGCGGCCTCGCCGGCCAGCCCCGCCTCCTTCAGGCTGAACAGCACAACGCCCAGAGTCTCGGTGCCGGCCGACCAGAGCAGGGCCGAGACGGTGAGTTCGTTGAAGGCGACGAGGAAGACCAGCAGCGCGCCGGCGGTGGCGGCGGGCATCAGGATCGGCCCGACGACATGGCGCATCAACTGCCACCAGCTTGCGCCATCGAGCCGGGCGGCGTCCTCGTGATGCGCCTCGATCTGGCCCATCGCAGCCAGTGTCGGCTTCAGCGCCGGCGCCAGGAAACGGGCCATGTAGGCGAACAGGATGATGAAGACCGTGCCGTAGAGGCTGACGCCCAGCAGCGGCAGCGGTTTGAGAAAGAGCAGGATGCAGGCGATCGCCAGCACCACGCCGGGCAAGGCATAGGGCGTCTCGATCAGCGCCTCGATGACCGGCCGCAGGCGCCGGATCCGGCGCTCGAGGCAATGGGCGAAGACGATCGACAGGCCGCACAGGCACAGCGCGGCCGTGCCCGCCAGCAGGAAGGAGTTGCGGAAAGCGCGCGTCGTCACGTCCTGCCGGAGCAGCACCTCGGCGAAGTTTGCGAGGGTGACGGTCGCAAGGCCGAGCGGCACGCCGAGAGCAGGCCTGAGCGCATCGCCCAGCAGGGACAGGAAAGGCAGCCCGACCTTGACGAGGAGCAAGGTCCAGAGCGCGGCCTCCATCGGCCCGCGCCAGCGGCCGAGCAGCGCGAACGGCGTCATGCGCTGTTCCAGATCGACCTTGCCGACGGTCCTGCGCATGAGCATGGTCCCGGTGACGGTGCCGACGCCGGCGATCAGCGCGACAATGAGCGCCAGCGCCGCCATGTCGGCGAGGACCGTGGGCCCGAAGCTCGTCAGCCGGCGATAGATCAGCGTCGGCAGGGTGAGATAGTTGACCGGCATGCCCATCAGCGCAGGAATGCCGAAGTTGCCGACGCCGGCGACGAAAGCGAGCAGGCCGGCTGCAACCAGATTGCCGCGCAGCAGCGGCAGGATGATGCGGGTCACGACCTGCAACGGGGAGGCGCCATCGATCTCGGCGGCCTCGATGACCGAACGCGGCAGATAGCGCAGGCCCGACCAGACGGTAATCGCGACCAGCGGCGCGTGATGCAGCGCCATGACGAGGATGACGCCGTCGCGCCCCAAGAGCGGGTTGGACGTGCCTGGCGGCAATGACAGGCCAAGGATTTCTCGAAGGGGTGAGCCAGCTCCCGCCAGGCTAAGAAAGGCCAGCGCGATCACCTGCGGCGCGACCATCAGCGAAAACACGAACAGAAAGGCCAGCGGCTGCTTGCCGCGCACGTCCGTGACGGCGAGCACGAGCGCGAAGGTCCCCCCCAGAGCCAGGGCACCGAGCGCGGACCAGCCAGCGGTTTCGAGCGTGCGCCATGTCGCCAGGACTGCGGCACGGCTACCGAACTGCTCGGCGATCGGGCCGAACGAGATGGTGCCGCCAGGCGCAATGGCCGTGAGCAGCAGCCGGCCGAGCGGCAGAATGCCGAACAGGCCGACCGCCAGGACCAAGAGCATCAGAGCGAGGCCCCCGTCACGGCCATGGCTCCCGCCGGCGGCGGTGCGCTCTTCAGACGCGAGCGTCATGCCGCCACGGTCATGGGCGGCCTGCAAACGTCACTGGCCAAAGATGTCGGCGAAGCGCTTGCGGCTTGCGGCCTCGCCGGCCAGCGCCGCGACCGGATCGAACGCCATCAGCCGGAGCGACTCGCGCGCAGGAAAGCCCTCCGGCGGAGCAACCGCGGGATGCGCCGGAATGTAGCCCTGACGGCGGGCGAGTTCCTGCCCGTCGCGCGAGAGCAGGAAGTCCACGAAGGCCTTGGCGGCCTCGGGGTTCTTTGTCGTGCTGAGGATCGCGACAGGTTCCGTCACGGCCGACAGACCTTCCGCAGGCACCACGAACTCGATGGGCGCGCCCTTGGTCTTTTCACGGATCGGCATGAAATCGACGATCATGCCGTACAGCTTCTCGCCGGTGGCCACCTGGCGGAGAATGTCGCCATTGCCGCCGGCAGCCAGCGCGGCGTTCGCCTGGAGTTGCTCGTAGAAGCCCCATCCGGCGCCAAGATTGCGCGTCAGCGTCACGGTGTGGATCAGGGCAGCGCCGGATGCGAGCGGTGACGGCATCGCCACCTGCCCCTTCGCCTCGGGCCTGACGAGGTCGAGCCACGAGGCCGGCTTCATGGCCGCACGCGTGTTGTAGACAATGCCGGTGGTGATCAGCTTGGTGGCAAACCACATCCGGTCCAGGTCATGCAGGCCAGCCGGGTAAGCGCCCACATCCGCGCCGGGATAGGCCAACAGACGTTTGTCGCGCTTGAGGCCCTCCATGGTCACGCTGTCGGCGATCAGCAGCACGTCGGCCTGGGGCTGGCCCGCAGCGATCTCAGCCTGCAGCTTGGCCATGACGCGCGGCGTGCCGTCGCGGACGAAGGCAATGTCAACCTTCGGGAACTTTGCCTTGAAGGCGTCGATAGTCTGTTGGGCATCGGTGTTGGGCTGGCTCGTATAGAGCAGCAGCCGACCCTCCTGCGCGGCCAGCGGCATCGCGGCCAGAAGGGCCATGCCGGCAAGGCCGGCGGCGATGGCTGGAATGAAACGGCGGCATCCGGATGGTGTCATGTGAGGCTCCCACTTCTGCTTCTAGCGTCAGATTTGCCCTAGGCAAAGCCTGTGACAGTTGCATGAAAGCGAAGAGCGGGGCCCAAAGGCGCGGCGATTCCCTCCGGCCCGAAGGCCTGCCCATTCTAAGGGCTTGTGGAGTCGGCGCTCTTTCGCATAGCTTTGCGCCAAGGCGCGCGATCGACGTGCCGGATATCGGGACAAAGCCAAGGAGAACACCCACATGAAGTCTGTCCGTCGTCTTGCGGCGGGCGTTGCGCTCGCTGCTGTCGCGACCGTCTGGTCCGCCGGCGCCCACGCCCAGGAAACACTCACCCTTTGGTTCACGAAGGGCTTCTACAAGGCCGAGGGGTCAAGGTCGACCTGTCGCTGTACTCGACCGAGGACTGCATCACCAAGTCCGTGGGCGCCGTGGAAGCCCGGACACCGCCCGATCTGGGCTACTGCACCACCTATGACTTCCGGACGACGGGCAAATGGGCCATCGAGGGGCGCCTCGAGAACCTCAGCGACATCATCAATCCGATGAAGTCGGCGTTCGTGCCCGATGCGCTCGAGACAACCTTGCTGTTCGGGCCGGACGGCAAGAAGGCGTACTACGCCATGCCGATCCAGCGCCAGACCATGCACATGAACTACTGGCGCGACATGCTGGCGGATGCCGGCTTCAAGGAAAGCGACATTCCGGAAACCTGGGCCGAGAACTGGTACTTCTGGTGCGACAAGGTGCAGCCTGCCCTGCGCGCCAAGGGCCAGCGCATTTTCGGCATCGGCCATCCGCTCGGCGTGGCGGCTTCGGACACGTTCTACTCCTTCCTCATGACGGCGGCCGCCTATGAGGTGAAGGTCGTCGACGACAACGGCAAGATCGTGCTCGGCGAAGCCAAGAACCGCGCCGCCATGGTCGAGGCCCTCAGGTTCTACACCTCCATCTTCGCCAAGGGCTGCACGCCGCCTTCCTCGGTGAACTGGCTCGACCCGGACAACAACGTCGCCTTCCACGGCAAGCAGACCGTGATGACCCACAACGCCACGATCTCGATCGCGGGCAAGCACCTGGATGACTCGAACAACGCCTCGCTGACGGCCGAGCAGCGCGCCCAGGCCAAGAAGAACTATGAAGAGCTGATCGTCACCCGCAAGTGGCCCAAGGGTCCGAAGGGCAACGTGATCCCGAACCTTGCCGCCACCAAGACGGCCGTGATTTTCGCGGACGGCAAGAACAAGCGCCGCGCCCGCGAATTCATGACCTTCCTGATGCAGGAAGACAGCATCCGCGCCTTCACCGAGGGCTCGGCAGGCCGCTGGTATCCGGTGACGGTCGAGTCGACCAAGAGCCCGTTCTGGCAGGCCGACATTCACCGCCGCACCGTCCATCAGCAGTTCTCCGAGGGCACGGTGCCGTTCGACTTCGTCTACAACTGGAAGTTCACAGCCGTGAATGCCGAGAACGTCTGGGCCAAGGCGATGCAGCGCGTGATCCAGGACAAGGTGACGCCGGAGGTCGCTGTCGACGAGATGGTCAAGCGCATCACCGAGATCGCGGGCTGATCCCCGATATCCGGATTGGCGGGGACATGGATTCCCGCCAATCCTTTCCATCCTTGCACAGCCAGATGGGCCGATGACCGCAGCCACAGCCAGCTTCGACATGGCGAACCGCACGCCCGCGCGGCGCTGGTTCGACGACCCCATGAAGCTTTGGGGCATCCTGATGCTGATACCCTATGCGCTGGTCTTCCTGGTGCTCGTCACCTATCCGGTCGCCTACGGCCTGTATCTCGGCCTGAAGCCGCAATCCTATGTCGAGCTGTTCCGGGATCCGGCCTTTGCCGTCGCAGCCTGGAACACGGTCCTGTTCCTTGTCATTGCGGTCAATCTCAAATTCCTGATGGCGCTGGCCCTGTCCGGCTTCTTCATGGCCCAGCGGGGCTGGGTCAAAGCGATCCTTGTCATCTTTCTTCTGCCCTGGGCGATGCCGTCGATCCCGACCATCCTGTCGGTGCGCTTCCTGCTCAATCCGGAATGGGGCCTCGTCAATGCGCAGCTGTTCAAGTGGTTCCAGATCGACGGGCCGAACTGGTTGAACGATCCGCAGATCGCCTTCGGCGCCGCGATCTTCATGCACATCTGGAAATCGCTGCCCTTCTGGACGCTCATCCTGATCACCGGTCGCATGGCGATCTCGAAGGATCTGTATGAGGCCGCCGATGTCGATGGCGCGTCGCGCTGGCAGCAGTTCCGTTTCATCACCTGGCCGTCGCTGGCTGCGCTCTATGTGACCTCGACGATCCTTTCGATCATCTGGACGCTGGGCGACTTCAACAGCGTATACCTGCTCACCGGCGGCGGCCCCGGCGACCGGACCCATGTGCTGGCGACGCTCGGCATCCGCTATCTGAGGATCGACAAGCTTGATCTGGGCATCGCCGCGATCATCACCGCGATGCCCTTCGTGCTGCCGCTGGTGTTTGTCATGGTCAAGCGCCTGTCGCGCGGCCCTCAGGACGATTGAGGGCAGGACCATGAACAGCCGCCGCATCCGGGAAGACGTCCGCCTGTTTCTGGTGGCGATCCCCGTCCTGCTCTGGACGCTGATCCCGATCTATCACCTGTTCATCCTGTCGATCTCGAACGAGAAGGCGATGCTGGCCGGCAAGTTCTGGCCCGATGAACCGACCCTGCAGAACTACCGCATCGTGCTCAACCAGCAGCACTACTATCTCAACAATTTCTGGCTTCAGCTGTTCAACAGCTTCCTCGTGGCCGCCGCCGTCGGCGTCATCACCCTGTTCGTGGCGACCCTCGCCGCCTTCTCGATCAGCCGGCTGCGCACCCCAGGCGGGCGCACGATCATGAACCTGGCACTGGCCACCTATCTCATCCCGGCGGCCTTCCTCGCCGTGCCGATGTACAAGGCGATGGGCTCCTACGGCATGCTCAACAGCAAGTGGGCGCTGATCCTCGCCATGGTGGCGCTGGCCTCGCCCTATGCGATCTGGGTGCTTAAGCAGGCCTCCGACAAGCTGCCTGCCGAACTGGACGAGGCCGCCGTGATCGATGGCGCGAGCCCGTTGCAGATCTTCCGGCTGGTCTACCTGCCGCTGATGGCCCCGTCGATGGTGGCAATCGGCGTTTATGCCCTGCTGCTCGCCTGGAACGAGTATCTGTACGCCTTTCTGCTGCTCTCGAACGAGAAACAGCTCACCCTTGCGGTCGCGCTGGGCCAGTTCCTTGGGGCCGATGACAGCCCCTGGAACATCCTGATGGCGACGGGCATGATCTACGCCCTGCCACCGATGGTGATCTACTACACCTTCCGGAAATACATGGTTTCCGGGCTGACTGCGGGCGCCGTGAAGAGCTGATGGCTGCCCGTCATGGCGCGCGACGCGAGGCCAGACAGCCTCTGCCTGAAATCCTCATCCTGAGCCGGTCGAAGGATGAGTTCCAGATATGGATCTGCTGGCGTTCATCCTGCGACGGGTTCAGGTCGAGCGGCGTGGGCTGCTTCAGCCAATACGGGATGGATGCTCTGGTTCGGACCGCAGATGTCAGGTAACTCAGGTATCAACATGAGCCCCGACAGGACCACAGCATGACCTCCAAACTCTCCCAGCTCGCAAAGATGACCACGATCGTTGCCGACACAGGCGACATTGAAGCCGTCCGGCGGCTCAAGCCGGTTGATTGCACCACCAATCCGACGCTGATCCTGAAAGCTGTCGAGATGCCGGCCTATGCCGATCTGGTGAATGAGGCCATCCGGTGGGGCGCAGCGCGGTCCGGCACGAAAGCCCAGCGCGTCAACGCCGTCTGCGACCGCCTCGCGGTGAACTTCGGCGTGGAGTTGAGCATGCTGGTGCCGGGCCGGGTCTCGACCGAGGTCGATGCCGACCTGTCCTTCGACACCCGCGCCAGCATCGCCAGGGGCAAGGCGCTGATCGCCGACTATGCGGCGCGCGGCGTCGACCGCTCGCGCATCCTGATCAAGGTTGCCGCAACCTGGGAAGGAATCCGGGCGGCGGAAGCCCTGCAGAAGGAAGGCATCGACTGCAATCTGACCTTGCTGTTCGCCCAAGCCCAGGCCACCGCCTGCGGCGATGCCGGAGTGTTCCTGATTTCGCCCTTCGTCGGGCGCATACTCGACTGGCATGTCAAGGCAGGCGGCGGCCCCTACACGCCGGACACGGACCCCGGCGTCGTATCCGTCCGAAGCATTTATGCCGACTACAAAGCGCGCGGCATCGAGACCGTGGTGATGGGCGCGTCCTTCCGCAACATCGGCGAGATCGAGGCGCTGGCGGGCTGCGACCGGCTGACGATCTCTCCGGCGCTGCTTGACGAACTGGCGAAGGCGGATGGCCGCCTGCCGCGCGCCCTGTCGCCGAGCGGCAATCCGCCGGTGAAGCCGCGCGCCAGGCTTAACGAGAAGGCCTTCCGCTTCATGATGAACGAGGACGCAATGGCGACGGAGAAGCTCGCCGAAGGCATTCGCGGCTTCGTCAAGGATCTGCGCAGCCTGCGCAAACTGGTGGCGGCGCGGCTGGAGGCATAAGGCCGCCTGCCGTCACCGGCAGAACGCGGCGCAGCCGCTGTCCCAGAAGGGTGCGCCCGTGAGCAGCGGCGGCACGGACGGTCGTTCTTTCGCTCCGGGCAGGTCGGACGGGACCGGCCGCACCAACTCCCACCAGCCATGGGCGCATTGGGAGCGCCAGGCCATCTGATCTGAGATCGTGGTGCCCTCGCGGGCCAGCGCCGCGTCCAGCGCAGCCGTGCAATCACGCAAGGCGGCATCATTGGCGGGCGACGGGTCATGCGCGATATCATGAAACGCCGCCGTCAGGCTCTCGATTTCGGCCGCGATGTGTGGCCAGGCATGCCGGTCAAGGTTCCAGGCACTGAGCCATTCGCGCACGACCGCCTCCACCGCTTCCGTCTTTGGCCTGTGCATCATCTTGCGGGCCGTGGTGAGCATGTGGCGCATCAGTTCCGCGCGGGCGTGCCGATGGCGCGCGGCCAGAGCGGCCTTCTGCATCTCGGCGATGGCCGCCACGGCCTCGGTCTGAAGTTCAGCAACGAAGCTGCTCATCCTGGGTTCTCCGGTTCCGGCTGTCAGGGTAGTCTGGCGAGCGCCACGGTCATGCGCCTGAACAGGGCAGCGGCATCGACCGTGTCGATGACGAAGGCGTTCGGCGCGCGCTGAAGGCGGTTGTTCCAATCGATCGTGGTGCGCCCCCGCAAGGGTCCCGCTGCCGTCTCGATCTCGACATGGCAGCTGCGGCCCGTGAACAGCTCCGGCCAGAGCAGCCAGGCTATTACGCAAGGATCATGCATCGGATGACCGGCGGTGCCGAGCCCGCCGGGCCGCGGCCGGGTCAGCATGCCATAAATGGCGCGGGCGCTCGCGCTTCCCAGCGCCGCGATCGCTTGAACGTCATCCAGCGTGGCGACGGCCTGATGCGTCACGCCAAGCCCCATCATGACGATGGGCGCGCCGCAGCCGAACACGATGGCGGCGGCATGCGGATCAACATAGACGTTGAATTCCGCCGCAGGCGTGATGTTGCCCAGCGCGATGGCACCGCCCATCAGCACGATGTGCCTGATCTTCGGAACGATGTCGGGGGCCAGCCGGATGGCGAGCGCAATGTTGGTCAGGGGTCCCAGCGGGCACAGGATAAGCCCGGAACCGGGTGCGGAGCGCAGGGCTGCGATGATGGCCAGCGCGGCGTGGCCGGGCGCCGGCTCGCGGCGGGACAAGGGAAGATCGGCACCCGCCAGACCATCGGGCCCGCAGACGAACTCGGCGGTCTCGAGCGGGTAGACCAGCGGCCCTTCGGCGCCGCGGTGGACCGCCACATCGGCCCGCCCGGCCAGATCGCAGATCCGCAAGGCATTGGCGGTGGTGAGCCCCACCGGGACATTGCCTGCCACCGTCGTGATGCATTGGAGGTCAAGCCTGTCAGGCACGCTCAAGGCGAGCAGAATGGCGACCGCGTCGTCCTGTCCGGGGTCGGTGTCGATGATGATCGGTTCGGCCATGGCTGCCTCAGGCGTCGCGGGCATTGCCGCTCATGATCATATGTGACAGGTCATCGGCGGTGAGCGACCCGATGGGTTGGTCTGTACGCTTGCGGCCCCCGCCCATGATCACAACACGGTCCGCCAGCGCCACGACGTCGCGCATGTTGTGGCTGATCAGGACAATCGTGCGCCCTTCCGCTTTCAGGGTCCGGATCAAGGCCAGAACCTGGGCCGTCTCCTTCACGCCGAGCGCGGCCGTAGGTTCGTCCATGATGATGATGCCGGCATCCCAGCGCAGCGCCCGGGCGATAGCGACAGCCTGGCGCTGTCCACCGGACAGGCGCTCGACCGGACGCGTCATGTCGTCGATGTGCACCCCGAGCCGGGCCAGATAACTCTTCGCCTCGGCCATCATGCGGCGCTTGTCGAGCACCTGGATAAAGGACAGGCCGAGGCTTCGCGTCAGTTCCGCGCCCATGAAAACGTTGGCCGCAATCGACAGGCGCGGTGCGAGGGCCAGATCCTGATAGATCGTGGCGACGCCCCGGCCCAGCGCGTCATGGGGCGAGGCAAAGCTTACCGGCTCACCGCCCATGCGCATGGAACCGGAGGTGGGTTCTTCCGCACCCGAGATCACCTTGATCAGGCTGGACTTGCCGGCTCCATTGTCGCCACAGATGGCGAGGACTTCGCCGGCATGGATGTCGAGATCGACCTCTCGGACTGCAACGACGGCCCCGTAGGTCTTGCCGATGCGGCTGAGCGAAAGCAGGGGCGCGCCGGCGTCAGACCGCA
>JAPLOW010000040.1:0-13566 GCA_026400555.1 Hyphomicrobiales bacterium | reverse complement strand
GCCGGCGTCAGACCGCATGGCGCGCCCCCCGTCACGATCCAGCGCTGCCGGAGTGGACGTCACTGCATGAACTGCTTGACGTTGTTCTTGTCGACCAGGATGGCCTCGGTGAACAGATACGGCCCGCTGGCGATGCTCGACTTGGGTTTCTTCTCGACAACGATCGCCTGCACCGCGTCGACGGCCTGTTTGCCCATCGCCTCGAACGGGATCGCGACGGTGGCCACGAAGGTCGAGTCGGGATCGGCGATGCGGGCATAGCTTTCCTTGCCGCCGTCGATCGACACAAGCGGGATCTGGCCTTTCTTGATTCCTTGAGCCCGCAGCAGATCATCGATGATGTAGGCCTGCCCGTCGAACGAAGCCCAGATGCCGTTGATCTTGCCCTGGTTCTGCAGCAGCAGGGCCTGCATGCCGGCGCGGACATCGTCACGCCAACTCTGGGTGCGCGCCATCGAGAACTTGCCGAGTTCCTTGATCGACTGGTTCTCCGAGAGGACCGCGTCGAGCACCTTGCCGCGGATGCGCGAGGCCGCATTGAGATCAAAGCGCGCGGTGACGATGTTGCCCTGGTAGCCGAGCTCGCCAAGGAGATACAGCGCCGCTTCGGAGCCGACCTTGTATTCGTTGCTCTGGATGTCGAACAAGGCGTGCATGCTGGAGCCGGACTGCACCGTGATCACCGGAATGCCGGCCTCCTTGGCTGCCTTGAACTGCGCGTCGGCCTCGACCGGCTTGCCCATGGCGATGATGATCGCGCCGACCTTCTTGGCGATCAGCGCATCGAACTGTTCGGCGTGCTTGGGCAGCGAGCCTTCGGAATTCAGCAACGTCACGTTCCATCCGCGGGCTTTCGCTGCCGCCGCTGCTGCATTGGCGACCCGGGCATGGGTTTCCGACGAGAACTGGAAACCGATGACACCCAGTTCGAAGGTCTGCGCCTGCGCCGTCGCGGCTGCGCCGAGCCAGGCGCCCAATCCCAGCAGCGCCGCCGCAGAGACGATCCATTTCTTCAGTCCAGCCATCTCACTCTCCCCATGTTGCCCGAATACGCTTCAGGTCTTGAAAGCCGCCTTCTTCATGGCGCTCGCCGAGAAGGCGACCGATCCGATGATGATGAGGCCCAGAACGATATCCTGCACGTAGTATGGCGCTCCAAGCAAGACGAGACCGTTGCCGAGCACCTTGAGCACCAGCGCCGCAAACACCGTGCCCGACACGTTCGGCTTGCCGGGCTCGAACATGGTCATGCCGAGCAGCACTGCCGCGATGGCGTAGAGCAGGTAGTCGCCGGCCATGTTGGGCGCGGCCGAGGACAGGTTGGCCGCCAGCAGCATGGCCATGATGCTGGCCAAGACGCCCGCGAGCAGCAGGCCGATGCGCTTCATCCGCGCCGTTGCGATGCCGGCGAGGCGCGCGGCCTCATCCGCCTCGCCGGTCGCGACCATGTGCGCGCCGGTGCGGGTCCACTTGATCAGCGTGTAGGCAAACAGGGTTGCGCCGGTCATCCAGAGGACCAGATTCGGAATTCCGAACGTGTACCCTCGTGCCAGACCCGTGAAACTCACCGGCCAGCGTCCAACAAAGGCAACGCCTTGCGTGATCATGAAGGCCAGCCCCTTGGCGATAGCCGCCGTGCCGAGCGTCATGATCAGCGAAGGGATGCGCAGAACCGTGACGCCGATGCCGTTGATCGATCCCATCATGATGCCGACGCCCAGCGCTGCCGCAACGGCGACGGCTGGGGGATATTGCAGCTGGACCAGCCAGCCCGTGACCACGGCCGCGAGCGACGCGACCTCCGCAATGGAAAGGTCGAGTTCTGCGACCGTGAAGGCCAGTGCGAAGCCAAGCGCGAGGATCGCCAGGAAGCTGGTGTCCTTCAGCACATTGATGATGTTCATCGGCGTCGCGAAGTTCGGCGCGAAGGCGACGAAAAAGGCGATCAGAGCCAGCCCGGCCATGGCCGTGCCATAGCGCCCGATCACATCGCGCACCGAGATCATCGCACCGGGCCTTTGCGCCCGATCTGACATTCGCTCATCCGGACCAGTTTCCGCCCCGCCTTGCATGCGTTTGCAAGCAACCACGCGGGCACGGCCAGGTCAATCGCCGGGCGCCATGCCGACAAGCCGCTCGGAGATGGGGGCCAGCGCAGCACCAGCGCGTTGAAACAGCGCGAACAGTCCGTCATAGCGTGCGGCCTTGGCCGGATCCGGCGTGAAGCAGCGGCTAACGCTGACCAGTCGCTCCTGCGCCTCGGCGAGAGAGGCGAAGCGTCCCAGCCCCATCCAGGCGACGGCGGCCGCGCCGAGAACCCCCGGCTCCGCGGCGGCGCAGGTCTCGACCGGACGTCCACAGATATCAGCCTTGATCTGGCACCAGACCGGATTGGACGCGCCGCCGCCGCCGAAGCGTATGCAGCCGACCCGCCAGCCCAGCGCGGCCTCGGCCCGCGCCAGCACTTCGCGGTTGAGAAAGGCCACGCCCTCCATCACCGCCCAGGCCAGATCGGCCGGGCCATGCTGGCGGCCAAGGCCGATGAAGGCGCCGCGCAGCGACGGGTTCCAGAAGGGCACGCGTTCGCCCTGCAGATAGGGCAGGAACAGCAGCGGCTGAGACTGACGCGGCTGGCCCAGCAAAGCCTCCAGGGTCGCGGCCACGTTAACCGCCGGCTGACCAAGCAGCGCCAGAAGCCAGCTCATGGTGTCGGCGCCGTTGAGGCTCGGGCCGCCCTGTTGCCACAATCCGCCCCAGTCGACGGTGAGCAGCCCAGCCGCCTGCACCGGCGCCTCACTCATCACGCCAAGGACTTCGGTGGTGCCCGAGATGTTGTAGGCATAGCTGGCCCGCAGGGCGCCGAGCCCCGCAACCGCGGCCCAGGTGTCATTGGAACAGCAATACACCGGGATCCCGCCCAACGCGCCAAGCGGATCGGGCAACCTGGGCTGGATCAATCCGACCTGTTGAAAGGGTGAGATGATCTTTGGCAGAATGGTGGCCGGGACACCGCAGATGGTGAGGAGATTGCCCCCTTGCTCCGTCTGCGCCGCCGCCAGCAGCCGTGCCATCGAAACCGGATCGCTGGCCGCCTTGCCAGTCAGCCGCACGTTCAGATAATCTTTCGGATCAAGAACCAGCGCGACGCGCGCGAACCGATCCGGCTCGCTGGCCTTCAGCCAGGCCAGCCGGGCAAGCGGATGAAAGGCGTTGATCTGCTCAGCTTCGGAATGCCGCCCGGCCCATTCCGCCGCCAGTTTCGTGGCCAGCGCGGCTGCGCGGGTGTCATTCCATGTCATGGCCGGACGGATGACGGCGCCGGTGGCGTCGAGAAAGACCTGTGACCGCGTGACGCCGCAGATGGCCATAGCTGCGATGGACCTGAACAGCGCCGGCTCCTGACGGGCAAGCTCTGCGGTCACTTCCAACAGACACGACCACCAGGCCTCCGGCGCGATCTCGGCGACGCCATTGCGCCCTTCGGCCTGCGGTGAAGGCAGGACGGCCTGCGCTTTCACAGTGCCGACAGCGTCGACGAGACAGGCCCTGAAACTGGTGCCCCCAAGGTCGCAGGCCAGAACCACTCCCATGCCGTGCCTCGCCCAAGCTGTCTGCGTGGTCCAATCACGTCAGCCTATGGACGAGGGCGTCGTCATTGTCACGAGGGGCCCTGCGGAGGGCCGGGGACTGATGGCTCTTTACGGCGGCCACGCCATCCCTATCATGGCGAGCGAAGCGCCCGACCCCAGAGGCGCGGCCAGGAATGCGTGGAGGATATATGACCATCATGATCGACCGTCGGCAGACGCTCACAGGCCTTGCAGCCGCAGGACTTGGCGCGGCAGGCATCCTGTCGCCGGGCATCCTCCGTGCGCAGGGAGCCTATCCGGGCAGCCGCACCGTCAGGCTGGTGGTGCCATTTCCGCCCGCTGGCGCCACGGACATCATCGCCCGGCTGTGGGCGGAGAAACTTGGCCAGCTCTGGGGGAGCAACCTTGTCGTCGAGAACAAGCCGGGGGCCGGGGGCAACATCGGCGCGGAGCAGGTTGCGCGGGGCGAGCAGGACGGCTCGCAACTGCTGATCGTGTCGGTCGGGATGGCCACCAACCAGTATCTGTATCCGAAGCTGAACTACGACCCTGTGGCCGACTTCAAGCCTGTCAGCCTTTTGGCCCTCGTGCC
The DNA here is from genome assembly GCA_026400555.1 of Hyphomicrobiales bacterium. Classification (GTDB taxonomy): domain Bacteria; phylum Pseudomonadota; class Alphaproteobacteria; order Rhizobiales; family Beijerinckiaceae; genus Allobosea. The sequence goes on along the minus strand of JAPLOW010000040.1, from coordinate 9,384 downwards.
AAATCTCCTTGTGGTCGGCAATCACGTTCAGGCAAGGACCGTTCCTGAACTGATCGCTTTCGCGAAGGCCAACCCGGGCAAGCTGACCTATGGCTCATCCGGCGTCGGCACCTCGGTGCATCTGTCAGGGGAGCTGTTCAAGAAGCTGACCGGCACCGACATGGTGCATCTGCCCTATCGTGGCACGGCGCAGGCGACGCAGGACCTGATCGGCGGGCGCATCGACCTGATCTTCGACAACATCACGCAGGCCATGGGCCATGTGCGCGGTGGCTCGATCCGGGCGCTCGGCATCACCACAGCCAAGCGCTCGCCGGTCGCGCCCGAATTCGCGCCGGTGGCCGAGAGCGTGCCGGGCTTCGATGTGTCGTCGTGGTTCGCCATTTTCGCGCCAAAAGGCACGCCGGATGATGTGGTCGCCAGGCTTCATGCCGACACGGTCAAGGTGATGGCCGACGCACAGGTCAAGGAGCGCATGGCGACGCTGGGGGCCGAGATCGTCGCGGGCACGCCGGCTGACCTTGGAAGCTTCCTGAAGTCCGAAATGGACAAATGGGGCAAGCTGATTACGGATGCAGGGATCAAGGCCGGCTGAAATGACAATGGCGGCCGCAAGGCCGCCGTCCGTCCATCAGACGAGGACCTTGTCCCGTCAGTTGAGCTTGCCCTTGATGTCGCCAAGGCTCCTGGCAAGCATGTCTGCGCCAGCCTTGCCGGTCATCTGGCCGCGCAGCAGCTGCTCGGCAGCTTTTGCGGCGGCATCTGCGGCGGCAGCGCGGACATCAGCGGTGGCCTGCGCCTCAGCCTGGGCGATCTTGAGTTCGGCGGCCTTGGTGCGCCGGGCCACGAAATCGGCCATCTTCACGTCGGCGTCCTTGGCCAGCCTTTCAGCTTCGTCTCTCGCGGCGGCAATGATTGCCTCTGCCTCGGCTTCGGCAGCCTTGCGCTTGGCCTCGTACTCGGCGAGCAGTTTCTGGGCGTCTTCACGAAGCTTCTTGGCCTCGGCCAGTTCAGCCGCGATCTTCTCGCCGCGCGAGTCGAGCGCCCGAAGAATGGTGTTGTGGACGCCGAACTTCACCAGCACGGCGAAAAAGATGACGAGGCCGACAGCGCTCCACAGATAGGTATTGGTCAGCATGCCGGGTTCCTTACGCTTTCAGCGCAGCTTTGAGCGCTGCATCGAGATCGCCCCGGGAAGGAGCGGTCCCACCGAGACGCTGCACGATGGCCGAAGCCGCTTCCGCAGCGATGCCCTCGACATTGGCCATGGCCTTCGTCTTGGTGTCGGCGATCTGGGTTTCGGCGGCGACCAGACGGGCGGCAAGGTCGGCTTCGAGCGACTTGCGCCGAGCCTCCGACGCCTTGTTGACCTCGTCCCGCCGTGCCTGGGCGATGGCCTGCGCCTTCGCCTTGGCCTCCGCCAGCGACTTCTCGTAGGCGGCGCCGGCTTCCTCGGCCTTGACCTTGGCCGCGGCCGCTTCCTCAAGATCCTTGGCGATGCGGGAGGCGCGCCCCTCGATCACCTCGGTCAAGCGCGGCGCAAACACCTTCGACACAAGCCAGTAGAGCAGGCCAAAGAAAATTGCCAGCCAGAGCAGCTGAGACGCAAAGGTCTCGGTCTTGAACGGGGGGAAGCCGGGGCCGGCGTTGCCGCCGCCCGGAACTTCGGTTCCCGTCTTCTGAGGTGTCGCCATTGTCGCTTACCTTGCTTTCATGCGTCTTACCACCTGACCGCCGCGCGGGACCCGTTGCCGGGTTTTGCGCGCGGGCGGCGAGGACCTTGTCAGGACAAGATCAGGTGAACAGCAGCAGCAGTGCGACGACGAGGGCGAAAATGCCCAGACCTTCGGCAAGGGCGGCACCGACGAAGGCGCGGCCGAACTGGCTGTCGGCTGCCGACGGGTTGCGCAGGGCGCCCGACAGGAAGTTGCCGAAGATGTTGCCCACGCCGATGGCGGCGAGGCCCATGCCGAGACATGCAATGCCGGCGCCGAGGAACTTTGCGGCTTCAGGACCCATTTGAGTACTCCTTGAGATGTAAGATGGGGTGTTTGGTGTGGATGTCCGGCAACCGATCAGTGGCCGGGGTGGAGGGCATCGTTGAGATACACGCAGGTCAGGATGGTGAAGACATAGGCCTGCAGGAACGCAACGAGGAATTCGAGGGCGGTGAGTGCGACGATCATGCCCAGTGGCAAGGTCGCGCCGAGGATGCCGCCGATGCCGAGCGCGCCCAGCGACACGACAAAGCCGGCGAAGACCTTGAGCGCGATGTGGCCGGCCAGCATGTTGGCGAAGAGCCGCATGCCGAGCGAGATCGGGCGCGACAAGAATGAGATCACCTCGATTACCACGAGGAACGGCACAAGGGCAGCAGGGGCACCACCCGGCACGAACAGGCCAAGGAAGTGGGTGCCGTGCTTGGCAAAGCCGACACCGATCACCGTCAGGAAGACCAGCATGGCCAGAGCGAAGGTGACGATGATGTGGCTGGTGACCGTAAACGCGCCGGGGATCATGCCCATGAAGTTGGCGGTCAGCACGAACAGAAACAACGAGAAGACCAGCGGGAAGAACTGCATGCCTTCCTTGCCGGCTGCACTTTTCAGCGTGTTCGCCACGAACTCGTAAAGCATCTCGGCAAAGGCCTGCATCCGGCCCGGAACGAGCGCCCGCTGGGAGGTGGCCGCCATGAAGAACAGGCCGATCGCGCCGACTACCAGCATCATGAACAGCGAGGCGTTCGTGAACGCGATCTCCGAAGCTCCGATCTTGCCGAGCGGGATGATCGGCTTGATCACGAATTGGTCAAGCGGGCTGGCCATGGCGTTCGTTAACTCGCGTTGGTCGTCATCAGGTCGTCAGTCGGCCTTCGGTTGCACTGCACCCGACTGCCCTTGGGTGGCGCGATACAGGTTTCTGAGGCCCGCTGCAAACCCAAACATAAGTCCAATCAACAGTCCGAACGGCTGAATGCCCGCAAAGCGATCAATCAGCCAACCCAGCATGCCGCCTGCTGCAATGCCGGCCACGAATTCCGACACAAGTTTCATGCCGCGCGCCATCGCCGTGCCATCCGCCTGAAGCACGCCTTTCAGCGCATCAGCGGTGGTGCGCTCCGCATGAATGCTTGCGAGGCGCGCGTCGATGTCTCGCAGCCTTGCGGACAGCTCGGTTTCAGCGGAGGCTTCCGGTTTTGCCGAAGCCCGACCAGCCTGCTTGTTCTGCTCCGACATCGGTCAGACTTTCGCGGTCGGCGCGAACAGGCCGCGCCCGGCTGATCGGCAGGAGAACCCGCTCGAAACTGGCCGCACCATATTTTCGCTACCCCGCCATGTCAAGGCGCGTAGAATATCTTTTAAGTATATGATTTATATCAATTTTTTAGATTTTGACCAGAACAGTTGCGAGGCGTGCCACGTGGTCCCGATCAGACGGCGTCGCGGATGGCCTCAGCCGTTTCAAGGTCGACCGACACAAGCTGCGAGACGCCCCGCTCCGCCATGGTCACACCGAACAGGCGATCCATGCGGGCCATGGTGATCGGATTGTGGGTGATGACCACGAAGCGCGTTTCGGTCTGGGTGACCATGTCGCGCAGCAGGTCGCAGTAGCGTTCGACATTGGCGTCGTCGAGCGGTGCGTCCACCTCGTCGAGCACACAGATCGGCGACGGGTTGGTGAGGAAGACCGCGAAGATCAATGCGGTGGCTGTGAGGGCCTGCTCTCCGCCTGACAGCAGCGTCATGGTCTGCGGCTTTTTGCCCGGGGGGCGTGCGAGGATTTCGAGGCCTGCTTCCAGCGGATCCTCCGAATCAACCAGCGTTAGTTCGGCCTCGCCACCGCCGAAGAGGACGCCGAACAAGCGCTTGAAATGGCCGTTGACCAGGTCGAAGGCCGCAAGCAGGCGCTCACGCCCCTCCCGGTTCAGCGACCCGATGGCCTGCCGCAGCCGCCGGATCGCTTCGCTGAGATCATCGCGCTCGGCCACCAGCTGTTCGCGCTTGGCCTCGATCTCGGCCAGTTCCTCGTCGGCACGCAGGTTGACCGCGCCGAGCCGCTCGCGGTCACCCTTGAGGTTGGCCAGCCGGCGCTCTGTCTCCCCGGCGGGTGGCAGTTCATCCCCCGGCTTCAGGCCCGCCAGTTCATGCAACCCGGCCGGCGTTGTCGCGAGTGTATCGGCGATGGCGCGGCTGACATCGTCGAGCCGGGTGCGCGCCGCTTCCAGCCTGGCTTCGGCGGCCGCCCGGGCCTCGCGAACGCCCGCGAGGGCATCAAGCGCGATCCGCGCCGCCTTGTCGGCTTCCGCCTGGAGTGTCTGCGCCCGCGCCAGATCATCCGCGGCAGATCTGCGCTTTGCGTCCGCCTCCTCGATGGCGGCGAGAAGCTCCCGGCGGCGGACAAGGAACGTATCGGGGGCATCGGCAAGCGCCTCCGCTTCGAGCCGGGCGACGTCCCGGCGCTTGTCAGCCTCGGCACGGGCTGCTTCCGACCGGGCGATCCGCTCGCGCCAGCGCGCCATGTCGGCTTCCGCGGCAGCGGACCGTTCGGCCCGCATGGTCTGCTCGCGCTGCAGGGTCTGCACGGCGGAGCGGGCCTGGACGGCAGCGCTGCGGCATTCGCTCACGCGCGCCGACGCAGCCGCCAGAGCCGTTTCGAGTTCGGGTGATGGTCTCAGCGATGCCAGCCCGGCCTCGGCCTGGTCACGGGCGAGCCCCGCCTCCGCTTCGGATGCCGCCAACCTGCCGACGCCCTCGGCCAGGCTGGCGCGGCGCGAGGCCATGTCCGTGATCCTGCGCTCGGCAGTGGCGAGCTGGTCGCGCGCCTGATCGAAACGGCGGCGCCGGTCTCGCGCCGCCTCGATCGCGGCAGCTTCCTCGACCGCGGACTGGCGGACCATCGCCTGGGCTGCATCAAGGGCTTCCCGCGCCGCTTCGGCAGCTTCCCGCGCGGCCTGGGCCTCGCGCTCGAGATCGCCAAGGCGATTCTTTTCGGCCAGCCGCCGCGCCGCGGGCGTTGGCGCTTCGGCAGCGGCGACAAAGCCATCCCAGCGCCACAGGTCGCCCTCGCGCGAGACGAGCCGTTGTCCGGTGTGCAGTTGCGCCATCAGGCGCGCACCATCGGAGCGGGTGACCACGCCGATCTGGTTCAGGCGGCGCAGCATGGCGGCTGGCGCCCGGACCTTGGCGCTCAACGGTTCGACGTCGCCCGGCAGCGGCGGATCGGATGCCGCCGCGCCGGTCTCGCGCCAATGGGCAGGAGCCGAGGGATTCGACGATGCATCAAGATCGTCACCGAGCGCCGCGCCGAGCGCCGTCTCATAGCCCTTCTGAACCGCGATCTGTTCGAGCACGGGCGGCCAGAGGTCGTTGGCGGGACCCGACAGGAGCTTTTGCAGCGTCCGCACCTCAGTTTCGAGGCGCTGGGCCTTCCGGTCGGCTTCGACCTGCGGGACCCGCGCCTTCTGCTCCGCATCGCGCGCGGCCGAGAGGCGGGCGCGTGCAGCCGCGGCGGCTTCGTCGGCCTCATGAAGGCCGGTTTCAGCGGCGGCGAGCCCGGAGCGCAAAGCGTCGAGCGCTGCGCCGAGACCGCTTTCGGCATCGAGCTGGACCAATGACCGCTCGAGGCCCTCGCGCTCGACCCGGTGCCGCGCGGCGCGCTCGACGGCATCGCGCAAGGCCCTCTCGAAGGCGCTTTTTCGGGCGTTGAGGTCGGCCATGGCCGTCTGCGCCGCGCCCTGCGCCGCTTCCGCATCCGCCAACGCCGTTTCGGCGGCTGCCTGAAGCGCCAGCGCCTCGGCGCGCGCGGCCTCGCTGCCGCTGCCGGCCGCCGCGAGCGACGTCAACTCGTCGGCGAGGCGCGCGAGGCTGGCCTCGGCGTCCGCCGTCACGCCCGCTTCGCGGGCGAGATCGGCGCTCAGTTCGGCGATCCTGCGGCTGACCTCTTCGGCGCGCTGGCGGCTGCGCCGGTCGTCGGCTTCAAGTTCGTCAAGGGCTCGCCTGAGCCGGGCCATAGCCGCGGCCGTTCCCGCCTCGGCGTCGCGCAACTGGGGCAACGCATGGGCGGCGACGGCCTGATGTCGCGCGGTCTCGGCCTGGATGCGCGTGGCTTCGGCGACATCGCGCAAGGCTGCTTCGGCGGCGCGCTCGGCGACAGCGGCCTGATCACGGGCATCGCGATAGGTGATCGCGGCCAGCAGCGCCTCGGCAGAGCGGATCTCCGCCGCCAGCAACTTGTAGCGCCCCGCCTGCCGCGCCTGCCGTTTCAGCGCCTCGATCTGGCTCTCGATCTCACGCAGAACGTCTTCAAGCCGAAGCAGATTGTCTTCGGCGGCGCGCAACCTGAGCTCGGCCTCATGGCGGCGCGAATGCAACCCGGCGATTCCGGCCGCGTCCTCGAGGATACGGCGGCGGGATTGCGGTTTCGCCGCGATAATCTCGCTGATCTGTCCCTGGCGCACCAGAGCCGGCGAGCGCGCGCCGGTGGCCGCATCGGCGAAGAGCAACTGCACGTCGCGGGCACGAACTTCCTTGCCGTTGACGCGGTAGGTGGAGCCTTCCTCACGCTCGATGCGGCGCGTGACCTCCAGCACTTCGGCGTCATTGAACTGGCTCGGGGCGGTGCGCGCGGCGTTATCGAGCGTCAGGCCCACTTCGGCGACATTGCGCGCCGGGCGCGAGCCAGACCCGGCGAAGATGACATCGTCCATCCCCGAGCCGCGCATGTTCTTGAACGAGTTTTCGCCCATGACCCAGCGCAGGGCCTCGACCAGATTGGACTTGCCGCAGCCATTGGGCCCGACAATGCCCGAAAGGCCCGGCTCGATCTGGAACTCAGTCGCTTCAACGAAGGATTTGAAGCCGGTCAGCCTGAGGCGCGTCAGCTTCATCGCGGTGCGCCCTCGGTCATCAGGCGCAGTGCGTCACAGGCCGCCCGGGGCTCAGGCCCCGACCAGTGGCTGAAGGATCTTGTCAAGTTCAGGCATCGAAAGCGCACCGCGATGGACCTGCCCGTTGATGATCAAGGTTGGCGTCGAGTTGACCTTGAACCCGTCGGCGGCCTTGTTCTTTGTTGCGTTCAACGCGCCATACAAATCCTGGCGCTGCAAGCAGGCGTTGAAACTTTCTTGTGTGAAACCGGCCTGCCGGGCGGCCTGAAGCAGGGCGTCGAGCGGGGTGTTGGTGAAGGCCCACTTTTCCTGCTGCTTGAACAGGAATTCGAGGAAGGCGCCGCGCCGCTCGGCGGGACCGCAGTATGACAGCATCGAGGCTGCCGTATCGAGCGGATTCAGGATGAAGTTGCGGAAAATGAAGCGCACCTTGCCCGTCTCGACATACTTCGCCTTCAGCTCGGGGAAGACCTCGTTGTGAAAGCGGGCGCAATGCGAACAGGTCGTCGAGGCATATTCGACGATGGTCACCTTCGCGTCGGCGCTGCCGTAAACCAGATCCGGAAGCAGCGGATTCACCGCCGCCAGGACTTCGGCCATGTTGAGCATGGCCTGGGCCTGCGCCATCGGCGCAGACAGCGACGCCGCGCCTGCTGCAGCGGCTCCAAGGAGGACATCCCGGCGGTTGATGCGTGCGATCATGGGATCAGGCCTTATCGAACAATGGTAGTTTTCCCGGACCATAGCCTGCCCACGCAGGTTGGCAAGAACACGATTTCGCCAGCCACCGCTCAGCCGCCCTGGCTGCGCTGGCGCGAGCGACGGCTGATGGCGAGCCCCAGCCGGGCCACCGAATCGCGCAGTTCGGGCCCCGTGATCGCCGCAACCGCCTGATCGACCGCAGCCCTTGCCGCATCATCCGGCTCCGAGACCAGATGGCGGGCGGCGATGGACTGGGGCGCAACCGGACCCTGCTTCAGCACGATACGGCCCACGGCGGACCAGCCGAGGTGGGCATTGAGACGGGCCATGACCACCGGAGCGGCGTGCTGCATCTCGGGCGCAAAGGCGCTTTCAACCAGCACGACCAGCGTCGCAGGCTCTGTCTGCTCCCCGGCGGCGCCCGGATGGCGCTTTGGCCAATCGATTTTCAGCGGCCGCGAGCGCAAACCCAGCCGGTCGCCCACGATCGTGGCCCAATTGCCGATCACCTCGCGGTTGGCGAAGCCTTTGGCCGCGAGCACCGGCGACAGGGCGGCGCCGAGCACATCCGCGAGGGGACGGGCGCCCGGTCTCCGGCGTGATGGTGGGTGCATGTCCATGGGGCCAAGTCTTGCACAGGCACACGCGACGCATCAACCGCCATGGCCGAGGCCAGCAGCGCGCAATCCAGCCGGCAAGACTTGTAAAGCAGGACTTGTACAGCAGGACTTGTACAGCAGAACTTGCACAGGTCGCTGCGCGCATGACAGGAGGGGTGGATGCCGCGTCCTGACCCCGCCGACCTGATGACCTGGTACGATCGCCAGCGCCGCACGCTGCCTTGGCGCGCGCTTCCGGGGGAGCAACCCGACCCATACCGGGTCTGGCTGTCGGAGATCATGCTGCAGCAGACCACCGTGCAGGCGGTGAAGCCCTATTTTGCGGCATTTCTGGCGCGTTTTCCAACCGTGCAGTCGTTGGCGGAGGCGCCCGCCGAGGCCGTGATGAGCGCCTGGGCCGGGCTCGGCTATTACAGCCGCGCGCGCAATCTGCATGCCTGCGCCCAGGTCGTGATGACCCGGCATGGCGGCCGGTTCCCGGCCACAGAGGCTGAACTGCGCAGCCTGCCGGGAATCGGGGCCTACACCTCCGCAGCCGTGGCCGCGATTGCCTTCGGCGAGGTCGCCGCAGCCGTGGATGGCAATGTCGAGCGTGTCATGTCGCGGCTGTTCCGGCTCGAGACGCCGATGCCGGCCGGTCGGGCCGAGGTCGCCAGACGGACGCTGGCCATGGTGCCCGCCGACCGTCCTGGTGATTTCGCGCAGGCGCTGATGGATCTCGGCGCGACGATTTGCACGCCGCGCAAGCCAGCCTGCACGCTGTGCCCGTGGCGCACACCTTGTCTGGCGCGCCAGGCCGGAGAACAGGACGCCTATCCGCGCAGGTTGGCCCAGAAGGACGGGACACTCCGGCGCGGCGCGGCCTTTGTGCTCGTCAGGAACGATGACGCGATCCTGTTGCGCACGCGCCCGCCCAAGGGCCTGCTGGGCGGCATGGCCGAGGTTCCTACGGGGCTGTGGTCAGAGCGGCACGATCCGCTGCGCGCCCTTGACGACGCGCCGACCAACGCTGCCTGGACCGCGTCCAACAGTGTCGTTCGCCACGTCTTCACCCATTTTCCGCTCGAACTGACCGTCTACGCCGCGCGGACCGCGGACCCTGCGATCGCCCCCGGGACCGGGCGCTTCACGCCGCTGTCCCAGCTGGTGGACGAGCCCCTTCCCACCGTGATG
>JAPLOW010000167.1 GCA_026400555.1 Hyphomicrobiales bacterium | reverse complement strand
TGCCGTCGTGGGCTCATCGCAGACAATCAGAGAGGGCGCGTTAAGCAGCGCGATTGCAATCGCCACGCGCTGGCGCATGCCACCGGAAAACTGATGCGGATAGGCGCTGAGCCGCTCGTCCGGCGAGGGGATGCCGACCTTCGCAAGCGCGTCGCGGGCGCGGGCACGAGCGGCCTTTTCCGAGACGTTCTCATGGGCGGTGATGGCCTCGATCATCTGGGTGTCGATGCGTAGCACCGGGTTCAGCGTCATCATCGGGTCCTGGAAGATCATCGCGACCTCGCGGCCGCGGACCTTGCGCATCTCCTCATCCGAAAGCCCGACCAGTTCCTTGCCGTTGAGCTTGATCGAGCCTTCGGTAATGCGGCCCGGCGGGTCGATCAGCCCCATGATCGAAAATCCGGTGACGGACTTGCCGGAGCCTGACTCGCCGACAAGGCCAAGCACCTCGCCCTTGTTCACGTGAAAGGAGATCCCATCGACCGACTTCACCTGCCCGGCGCGGGTGAAAAAATGGGTCTTGAGGTTCTCGACGGAGATGACGGGTGGGGGCATCACTTCTCGAGCCTCGGGTTGAGCACATCCCTGATCCGGTCGCCCATCAGGTTGATCGAGACGATGGTGAGCAGCAGGGCTAAGCCGGGGAAGACGCTGATCCAGTATTTGCCCGAGAGCATGTACTGGAAGCCATTGGCGATCAGCACGCCGAGTGAAGGTTCGGTCTGCGGCAGGCCGACGCCGAGGAAGGACAGTGTCGCTTCCAGCGCGATGGCGTGTGCGGTCTGTACCGTGATGATGACGATGACCGGGGCGAGGCAGTTCGGCATGATATGCCGGAAGACGACGCGGGCGTTGGACAGGCCGAGCGACTGCGCCGCCTCGACATATTCCTTGCGGCGTTCGACCAGCGCCGTGCCGCGCACAGTGCGCGCGTAATAGGCCCACTGTACCACGACGAGTGCGAAGATGATCTTGTCGACGCCCTTGCCGAGGGCCGCGACGAGGATGAGCGCGATCAGGACCGCCGGCAGCGACAGCTGAAGGTCGACGATGCGCATCAGGACGGTTTCGACTCGCCCGCCGGCATAGGCGGCGGTCAGGCCGACAGCCATGCCGACGGAGGCGGCTATGATCCCCGACAGCACGCCCACCATCAGGGAAATGCGCAGGCCGTAAAGAATGCCGGAGTAGAGATCGCGACCGACCCCGTCCGTGCCGAGCCAGGACGTGAAGCCTTCGCCCATCGTTGCGCCGGGCGGCAGGCGCGAGTCCATGATGTCCACGCTGCGCAGGTCATAGGGGTTCTGCGGCGTGATCCACGGCGCCAGCAGGGCAAGGCTGACGATGATCAGGAAGAGAATGAGGCCCGCAACGGCCACCTTGTCCTCGACAAAGGCCTTTCGAAAGCGCGTGAACGGCGATTCCTCCTTCGGAATGGCCGGAAGGGCTGCCTCGGCGGCGTTGATGGCGGCGTCGGTCATGGGGGCTCCTTACGCCTTCGCTTCGGTAAGCCGCACACGCGGATCGAGGATCGAGTAGAGCACGTCGACCATAAGGTTGATGACCACAAACAGGACCACGACGACCATCACGTAGGCGACGATGACAGGCCGGTCGAGGCGCTGGATGGCTTCCAGCAGGAGCTTGCCCATGCCGGGCCAGGCGAAGATGGTCTCGGTCACCACCGAAAAGGCTACGAGGCTGCCGAATTCGAGGCCGAGCACGGTGACGATCGGGATCATGATGTTCTTCATGATGTGGACGCCGACGATCCGGCTTTGCGCGAGGCCCTTGGCGCGCGCGAACTTGACATAGTCCATCAGCGCCGCCTCGCGCGTGCCGGCGCGGGCGAGGCGGATGACGAGGCTGATCTTGAGCAGCGCGAGGTTGAGCGCAGGCAACGCGATGAATGTCCAGCCCTGCCAGCTCAGCAGCGATGTCTCGATCCCCAGCACGCGGACGACATCGCCGCGCCCGGTTGCGGGAAGCCAGCCCAGCATGACGGAAAAGAACATGATCAGCATCAGTCCGACCCAGAATGTCGGCAGCGAAAATCCGAGGATCGAGATCGCCATGATGGCCTTCGAGATGCGGCTCTCAGGATTCAGCCCGGCATAGACGCCGAGCGGCAGGCCGATGACGATGGCCATCAAGAGGGCCACCAGCGCGAGTTCCATCGTGGCTGGCATGCGGCTGAGGATCAGCTTGATGGCCGGCTCGCCATGGACGAAAGATCGACCGAGATCGCCCTGCACCGCGCCTGAAACGAAATAGACGAACTGCTCCCAGATCGGCTTGTCGAGGCCGAGCGCGACCTTCGTCGCCTCAATGGCGTTCTGGTCCATTTCCGGCGAGATCAGCATGTAGACCGGATCGCCGATGACATTGACGCCGAAAAACACGATCACGATCATGGCGCCGATGACCAGCGTGGCCTGTCCGAGACGTCTGAGGATGAAGGCGAGCATGGCTGTTCCTCAGCTCTGGCGCGTCACGTGGAACGGCAAGGTGTATTCGTCGCTGCGGGCGGCAATGCCAAGCCCACGCCGTGCGGCCCAGGTATTGAGCGGATAAAGCACGGGTATGATCCCCATGTCATCTGCCACCTGCTCCATCGCGCGGGCGAGCCCGGCGCTGCGGGCCGTGTCGTCGATCGTGGCGAGTGCCGTGTTGATCGCCGCGTCAACGGCAGGATTGGCGTAGCGCCCACGGTTGGACGAGCCGCGCCCCGCAGTTGCGTCGAAGGTCGCGGCCAGGTTGCGCAGCGGATCGGACATCTCTCCGGCCGCCGAGCCCCAGCCGGCCATGATCATGCTGAACTCGGGCGTGTTGCCTGGCCCGCCGGTCGAGCCGCGCGTGAAAAAGATCGCCGGTGGCAGCGTCTCGATCTCGGTCTGGATGCCGATGCGGGTGAACATCTGCGCGATGGCCTCGATCAGTTTGGTGTCGTTGGCGTAGCGGCCCTGCGGTCCGTGCATCTTCAGCCTGAAACCGTTTGGAAATCCGGCTTCCGCAAGCAGGCGCCGTGCCAGGCCGGCGTCGAAGGCGGGAATGCCGAGAGTTGTGCTGGCGCCGAAGAAGCTGGCGTCGAGGAACTGGCTCGCCGGCCGGGCGTCGCCCTCCATGGCGCGGTCGACGAGCGCCTGCCGGTTAATGGCATGCGACAGCGCCCGGCGCACGCGCACATCCTTCAGCGGGTTGCGGACCGTTTCGCCAGCCGGGCCCCTGATGAAGGGGCTCTCGTCGCGGAACTGGTCCATGGCGAGATAGATCACGCGGTTGGAAATGATGCTGGTGACGCTGAAGCGCTGGTCGCCGCGCAGCCGCGCAAGATCGGCGGTCGGCACGGTCTCGATCAGGTCGACATCGCCGGCCAGCAGCGACGCCACCCGCGTCGGATCCGAGCGCAGCACGCGCATCAGCACCCGCCTCCAGGGCGGCAAGCCGCCCCAGTAGTCCTCGTTGCGCAGCAGCAGCGTGCGGTCGCCGCGCACGAACTCGCCGAAGCGGAACGGCCCCGTGCCGATGGCGGCCTTGCCGGTGTTGTAATCGTCCGAGGTCGCGCCGCGCGTGGAAGCCGGGACGATGCCGAAGGTCGACAGGTCGATCGGCATCTGCGGGTAAGGTTCGGCCGTGCGAACGCGGATGGTGAGGTCGTCGACCTTCTCGACCGTCTTGCCTGTAATGAATCCCGCGAACGAAGAGGGCGACCGTGGCACGGCGGGCGCGCGCTCGAAGGTGAAGAGGACGTCGTCGGCGCCGAACGCGGCGCCATCATGCCAGCGCACGCCGGGGCGCAGGACGAACTCCCAGGTAAGCGGGTCGATCAGGCGCCAGCCTGTCGCAAGGCCGGGGCGAACCGCCTGCCGCTCGTCCTGGAACACCAGCGGCTCGAATACGCTGCGTGCCAGCGACTTGTTGGGCGTCGTGTTGTGAAAATGCGGATCGACGGAGCTGGGCTCGAAGGCGAGCCCGATCCTGAGATCGGGCTGGTCCTGCGCGCAGGCCTGGCCCGGCAGGGCGAGTGCGCCGGCTGCGGCGATGAGGGATCTGCGGGTCAACATGGTGTCGTGTGCCTCGACTGTCCCGGATGGTGGCCGGGCCGCACGGATGCGGCCCGGCGATCTTGCATTCCGCTTAGCGCGAAATTCCCATGGCGAGCGTGTATTCGTCGGCGCGCGCGGTAACCTTGATGCCCTTCTTCGAGGCCCAGGCATTGGTCTGGTAATGGGTCGGGATGATGCCGACATCCTTCATGCCGATCTCGGAGACTTCGGCGAGCAGTACGGCGCGCTTGGCGTCATCCACGGTGCGAAGGGCTTCTGCCAGCTTGTCGTCGAAGGTCTTGTTGGAGTAGCGGCCGCGGTTGGCGCCGCCCGAGCCCTTGGCGCGGTCGAAGGTGCCGAGCAGGGCGAGGAGCGAGCCGGAGGTCTCGCCGGTGCCCGCGCCCCAGCCAACGAGGATGAACGAGAATTCCGGCTCGCCATTGGCGCCTTGCGAGGCGCGGGTGAAGAAGTTGGCAGGCGGGATGGTCTCAAGTTCGGTGTCGATGCCAAGACGGGTAAACATCTGGGCGACGGCCTCGATGATCTTGGTGTCGTTGGTGTAGCGGCCATTGGGGCCGTGCATTTTCATCTTGAAGCCGTTCGGATAACCGGCATCGGCGAGGAGCTTGCGTGCGCCGGCAAGATCGAAGGCCGTGGGCTTCAGGGTCTTGGAGGTGCCGAAGAAGCTTGCTGGCAGGACCTGCTCGGCGGGCACGGCGGCGCCTTCCATAATGCGTTCGACGATGGCCTGGCGGTTGATCGCCATCGACAGGGCCTGACGCACGCGCACATCGCGCAGCGGGTTCTTGATCGGCGAGCCATCCTTCGCGGTGATGAAGGGCGAGGTCTCTCGGAAGTGGTCCATGTGGAAATAGATCACGCGGTTGGACAGTTCCTCGACCACCGAGAGATTGGCGTTGGTCTTGAGGCGCGCCATGTCGGAGGGCGGGACGCCCTCGATGACATCGACGTCGCCAGCCAGCATGGCGGCCACGCGGGTCGGCGCAGCGGTCAGAAAGCGGAACGAGACCTTCTCCCAATCCGGCTTCTTGCCCCAATAGGCGTTGTTGCGTTCCATCACGACGCGGTCGCCGGGCTTGAACTCGGTGTACTTGAACGGGCCGGTGCCGCCCTGGCATTTCAGCGCGTTGAAGTCTTCCGTACTCATGGTCTCGGCACAGGCCTTCGAGACGATGCCGAAGGTTGACAGGTTGGTGGGCACCAGAGGGGCGGGGGCCGCCGTCTTGATGCGGATGGTGTGGCTGTCGACCTTCTCGGTGGTGAGTCCGGCGATGAACGGCGCGAAGCTCGATGGCGAGCGGGGCACGGCGGGCAGGCGCTTGAACGTGGCGATCACGTCATCGGCGGTGAAATCCGAGCCGTCGAAGAACTTGACGCCGCGGCGGAGCTTGAACTCCCAGGTCGTGTCGTCGACCGCTTTCCAGCTTTCGGCCAGGCCCGGCTCAAGCGCCTGCTTCGGGTCCTGGTTCACCAGGCCTTCGAAGACGTGCTCGGTTAGCATGTTGTTGGGGCTGAGGTTGTGATAGTGCGGATCGAGCGAACTTGGCTCCGCGGAAAGGCCGACCTTGAGTTCCTGGGCGCCGGCAGCGCCGGTCAGTGCCAGGGTTGCGGCGGTTGCCAGCGCAAGCTGCCTTAGGGTCGTCGTCATCATCTGTTCTCCCGAGTGTCCGGCTGTGCCGCGCATGGGGCGCCGCAGAGGGGTTTCTGGTCGATCTATCTGCACTTGCTGCCGGTTTCGGCAAGGGGTCTGACGGTCAGCCAACTTCTGATTTCATCAAATATGCGTTCATTGCACTTGTCAGCATGATTCGAATAAGTGGTGGGAATAGTTCTATGCCGACGGCTCCGCGTCGAGCCAGGCAAGGGTCCGCGACAGATCAGGTATGTTGGCCATCAGATACAGGTCAGCCAGCGCGGCGGCTGCCCGCGCCGGCTGCAGGATGCCCGTTGCGCACGCCATGAACTTGGCGTCGAGCGCATCCCCTGTGAGGGGTCGGGTGCCGCTCCCGATGGGCTCGTCGACAGATGTGGTCAGCGTCTCGCCGTTGCGGAGCCTCATGGTGGTCGTGGCTGGCTGGGACCAGATCGAGGCGCCGGCTTCTGACAATGTCGGGTGGGTGCTCATGGTTATGAGTGGAAGAAGGCGCGTCACGGACGCATCGCCGATCGCGCCGGGCTCGAAATCGTCGAGGCCGAGGCGTCCGCGCGCCACCAGCGCCGCCGCACAATAGTGCATCGAGAAGCGCGCTTCATCCGGCGTCGTCGGCCTGTCGAAGCGCAGATTGTCGGCATTGCTCCGGGGAACGACGAGGTCGATTGCGACGATGTCATCGGGCGCGAGACGATGCTGCTGCATCAGGGCCTCGATCCCGTCGAGGGAGCGATGGGTGCTACCGCAACAGGGGAAGCGCTTGGCCGCCAGCCCGTCGCTGACAATCAGCCAGGGCGCGGGTTCCAGCGCCTTATGGCGCGTGGCCACGGTGGCCGGATCGGGGACCTCGCCATGTCCCATGATGGCGGGAAGACCCCAGGGGCCGTCGAATGCGTCCGGCGAGCCGGCCATACCGGTCTGCGCCATGCGGGCGGCCATCAGTCCGTGCATGGCGGCAAGGCCGGCATGGGTCGGCTTCATCGGGCTGCCGAATTGCGCCTTGGAGCCTCCGGCGAGACTGCAGGCGATCTGCATGGCGCGAAACACCATGGCGGCATCACCACCGAGCAGGACCGCGCAGGCCGATGCGACCCCGATCGAGCCGAGCGTGGAGGTGTTGTGCCAGCCGATCGAATAGTGGCGCGGGTTCATGATCCGGCCGAGCAGGCCCTGAAGCTCGAGTCCGAAGATGTAGGCCCGCAGGACGTCGTCACCACGCTGTGCGCTCTCGAGGGCGAGCGCCGAGAGCGCAGGGACCAGCGTCGCCGAAGCGTGGGTAATGGCTGGAATGTAATTGTCATCGAAGTCCAGTGCATGGGCCTGCGTGCCTCCGACAAGCGCATAGCCGAGCGCGTTGAGCCGGTCCTTGCGGCTGGGGACGTGCAGCTCCCCTGCCATGCCCATCGCTGCCGCGCTCTGCGCCACCATATCGACGGTGGGGTGCTTTGCGGCGGCCAGCATGCAGGCATATGTGTCGATGACCGCGTCACGCGCCCGCGCCAGCGCAGCCTCGTCGATGCTGCGCAGAGCCCGCAGACGTTGCGCGATGGCGTGATCAAGAAAGGCTGCGACGCGCATCGTTCGGCTTCCAACGTGGCAGAAGTGAGCCGCCCCGGCCACCGCGGGCGGCATTTGACAAGCTATTTATGCGTCCAATATATTCGATGAATGTCAATACATAATCTTCTATCATAATCCGATGCGAAACGCCGAGACCGTTTCGCCGGACCGGCCCAGCCTGCGCGAGCTTGAAATCCTGCGCGCGCTGATCCTGTCGCGCAAGACCACCTCTGCCGCTGCCAGCCTCGGGGTCTCGCAGCCGGCCGTGTCCCGTGCGATCGCCTCGCTGGAAGGGCGCGTGGGCAGGGCGCTGTTCGCGCGCGAGGGCGGTAGGCTCATCCCGAACGCCGACGCGTTTGCGCTGGAGGAAGAGGCGCGGCCGATCTTCGCAGCGCTCGACCGGATCTGTTCCTGGCCTGATGGCCTGCAGGGACACAGCACGCTCAGGGTCGCCTCGTCACCCACGCTGGCGCAGTTCATCCTGCCGGACATCCTGGCGGCGCTCAGAGTGGCGGAGCCTGACCTGACGATCCATGTGGAGATCGGCACCAATACGGCAGTGGTTGCCGCAGTCGCCGACCGTCTTGCCGATCTTGGGCTGGCGGACTCCCCGTCCATCCATCCGGGGGTGCGCGCTGAGCCGATGCGCGAGGCCTCCGCCCATTGCCTGATGCCGGACGACCATCCGCTGGCCGCAAAGGAGCGGATCACTGCCGCCGATCTGCACGAGCAGCCGATGATCGCGCTGGCCCGGCGCTTCCCGTCGCGGGTCGAGGCCGACCGGCATCTGGCTGCTGCCGGATCGCAGCCCCGAATCGTTGCGGAAGCGGCAACGTCGGCCTTCGTGGCCGAACTGGTGCGGCGCGGCGTTGGGCTTGCCCTTGTCAATCCGTTCCCGCTGACCCTCGGCGATGGGCTCAAGGGCCTCATGGCGCGGCCGTTCGAGGTGCCGATACGCTATCTGACGATGCTGTTGTTTCCGGCCCTCGGAGCCGCCTCGCCGGTAGCGCGGCGCTTTGCCGACATGCTGAAAGCACGTCAGCCCGAGGACGGGCTGACTCGCCCGATCCGGTGAGGACGATCAGAACGCCTTGAAGGTTATGATGGTGTGGGTGTCCTGGATTTCCGGCACAGTCTGGACGTTCTGGGCGATGAAGTGGCCGATATCGACATCCTTTGGAATATGGAACTTCGCAAGAATGTCGTAGTTGCCGGCGGTCGAGTAGATCTCCGAAGCGATTTCACGGTCGGCGAGCGCGGTGGCCACCTCATAGGTCTTGCCGAGCTTGCATTTGATTTCGACAAAGAAGGTCTGCATCGTGGTCTCCTCGCTTCAACTCACGCCATAGCTGATTGGACGGGCCAATCAAGCGCCGCATAGGTCTGCTACCCGTCGCGTCATGGCGCTGTCGTCTTCGGCGAAGGGCGCGATCACGGTGAAATGATTGCCTTCAAGCTCCTCATAGCGCGTGCTGACGCCGCCCAGGCCCCAGGCGTCAACGAGCCGGCGGCTCTGGCGGAGGTATTCGGCGCTTTCATCGGCGCCGACCACGGCGTCGAAGACGAGGCGCGAGGGCGCTGGCCAGAAAAATGGACTCTGTCGTTCGGATTCCTCAAAACTGAGCTGAAGGGCGGTATTCAGTGAGGTTTCGGTCAGGGGCTTGAGATTGTAGATGCCTGACACCCCATAGCCGGCGCGCACGAGCCGAGGCGGCAGGTCGCCCGCCACCGATAGCCAGTCCGTCGCCAGCATGCAGGCCGCGAGGTGGCCGCCGGCCGAATGGCCGAAGCCGACCAGTGGCAATCCGAAGCGGCGGTACAGGACGCCGCAGGCGAAGCGGGTCTCGCCGATGATGTCGGCGATCGTGACCTCCGGACACAGATTGTAGCCGACCACGGCCACTGCGACGCCGCGAGCGTTGAGGCCGCGCGCCATGTGACTGAAGTAGGATGGATCGAGGGCCTGCCAATAGCCGCCATGGAAGAACACCGCGAGCGCGTCGCCCTCCATGGTCTGGGGCCGGAAAAGATCGTAGTACTGCCGCGGCGAGGGGCCGTAGGACACGCCCAGTTCGCATGAGGCTTCGGCGCGATAGGCCGCCGCGTCCCGCGCCCAGCCCGGGATGATGGCGACATGCTCCGGTACCCGCGCCCGGTTGTTGTACTCGCTTTCGTAGTCGGCCATCAGCAATGCTCCGTTGGATCAATCTAGGCCAGCCATCGGGCAAAGGCGAGCGGGAAGGCGCCGACGGGGACCGCGCTTTGACACGGGAGCCGCCATCGGACATGAGGTGGGCATCATTTTTCGGGGCAAGCTTATGGACAATCCGGTTCTGGTCGAGGTGACGCGCGGGGGCACTGTCGAGTCACGCCATCGCGGCGCGGCGGTGGTGGTCGATGCCGACGGAGCGGTGGTCCTGTCGGTTGGCGATGTCGGACAGAGGGTGTTTCCGCGCTCCGCCGTCAAGGCCCTGCAGGCGCTGCCGCTGGTCGAGGGCGGTTTTGCGGACCGTTTCGGCCTGACGGATGCCGAGATTGCGTTGTGCTGTTCGTCACATTCGGGCGAGGCGCATCATGTCGCCGCATCAGCATCCATGCTCTCCAAAGCCGGGCGCGATGCATCGTGCCTCGAATGCGGTTCCCACTGGCCCGTCTATGAGGGCGCAGCGCGTGCTCTGGCGGTGTCCGGAGGAACGCCCACCGCCCTGCACAACAACTGTTCCGGCAAGCATGCGGGGTTCGTGTGCCTGTCCTGCGGGCTGGACGAAGATCCGGCCGGCTACGTCAAGGCTTCGCACAGGGTTCAGCGCGAGGTCCGTGGAGCGCTGGTCGAGATGACGGGGGCTGCGCACGACCCTGTGGAGATGGGCATCGATGGCTGTTCGATCCCCACCTATGCCATCCCGTTGCAGGCCATGGCGCTTGGTTTTGCCCGGTTTGGCGCCGGAGGCGGCAAGGGCGCCATCATGGGGCCAGAGCGGGCCAAGGCTGCGGCGCGGATCAGGGCTGCGGTGGCGGCCAATCCGCGCATGGTCTCGGGCACCGGGCGCTTCGACACCGTGGCGATGACGGCCCTCGGGGCGCGCGCTTTCACCAAGACCGGTGCGGAAGCGGTGTTCTGTGGCGCTCTGCCTGAGCTGGGTCTCGGGATCGCGCTGAAGATCGACGACGGTTCAACGCGGGCTTCTGAAGCAATGATGGCCACGCTGCTGGGCCGCTACCTCACCCTTGAAGGCGAGCAGCGCACGGTCGTCAGCGCGCTGGCGGCGCCGACCTTGCGCAACTGGAACGGCATCGGAGTCGGGGCTCTGAACGTGGTGGCCCTGACCTGATCAGGCGGCTTCTGGTGCAGCGGGTGGGCTCGGCTGGCTGCGCAAGCCAAGCGCGATCTGATGGTTGATGTTGATCAGCGCGGTCAGTTTGGCCGGATCGGGTTCGCGGTCGGCGCTCACTTCGATCGTGTGATTGAAAATGAAGATGGCGATCTGAAGGATGTTCTGTTTCACCTGGAGCGGCAGCGGACTCTTTTCGTCGGCGACGGCGCCCGCAAGCACCGTCCAGATCTTGCGGTTGATCAGCAGGGCGGCATCAAGCTCGTCGCGCTTGACTTCCCAATTGTCGCGTATGCCCTGAAGGCGAGCTGAAGACGACATCAGGACCTGCGCTTCGAGTTCGCGCTGGCTGACCGGCGCCTCATGGGCCCTCTTCGCGTAGGCGTTCATTGCGTAGGACATTTGAGATCAGCTCTCCCTCATAGGCGACCAGCTTCTTCGCTGCCTTGAGAGCCTTGTAGAGCTCACCGCTTAAAATGCGGTTATTAATATCGCTCGTCAGTGCGAGAGCGCTGGGGGCGGCTTCCAGCAGTTCTCGGATCAGGGTGAAATAGACCTCGTGGTACTTGGCGGTGTTGGATTCGAGGTACATCAACTGAACGGCGAAGTAGATCCGTTTGGCCGGCGAGTCAGCCGCCGTCTCCGTCATGATATCTTTTTCGCGCAGGATCGGCGCCTCTCCTTCGATAAAGAGCCTTGTTCTTTGATCGTCCGCGCGGATTACGGCAGTACCGATGATGATCCGTTCATGTGGCTTGAGCTCAACCTTCAGTGCCATGGCCGCCCCTTATGTCCAGGTCCCGAACGAGTGTTAGCGGGATTCGGCGGAGTGCGAAATGAGGTGGCAACGGGTCACCGGATCATGATGATCCGCCACAGCCGAAGCGCGGTTCACCGTCTGTTAACCATACCACCGGGTTAGGAACTTTGGTTAAAATTTGAGGCTTCGCGGTTACAATTCGGAAAGAATTCGGGTCGTACGAAGGGGGTACGCCTCCAGAAGGAGGATGGATACATAGGAGAACACTATGCCTGATATTACGCTGTCCGCCGGCCTGAACACCAATCTGCGTTCGCTGAGCGACACCACGGACCTTCTCGCAGTTTCGCAAGGTCGCCTGTCTACCGGCAAGAGGATCAACAGCGCTCTCGACAACCCGCTGAACTTCTTCACGTCGAAGGCCCTGTCCGACCGCTCCACCTCGATCTCGTCGATTCTGGATGGCCTGAACAACGGCATCCAGACGCTGCAGGCCGCCGACAAGGCCGCCAATGCGATCAACAAGGCGCTCGACAGCGCCAAGGGCGTCATCAACCAGTACCAGACCGAAGCCGCCAGCGCCGTGAACCGCGCCACGGCCAGC